>JASJAL010000049.1 GCA_030067055.1 Kiloniellales bacterium
ACTTGCCCGTGCCCTTGTCCCCCGTCACCCAAATGTGAGGCCGCCAGTTGAGGGCCCCGGCGCAGAGCGCCGCGACGGCAAAACCCAAGAGCAAATAGGCGTCGATCTCTCCACGTTTCCAAGTCCAAGTTCCGAAATACCGCAGCAACCGAGCGGCGGGTCCGTTTTCGCCCGCCACCGCCGGCGTCGAACTGGGACGGAGGCTGGCTTCCGCCGCCGGATAGACGTGACTGCCGATAAAGCCCGGCGCTTGCTCCCGGCCGCCGACATAAATGACGTCACCGCAGTGAACGACCAGCTCGAAGTTGTCGCCCAGCCAGACACCGCGGCCGCGGATCTTGCGACGCGGGTTGCCAATGCCGCGCCGATAGGCGGCATCCATCAATGCGGCTGCTACGTCTTCGGCGGCGAAGCTGACGACGACCCCTTCTTTGTTTCGTCGGGGAAAGTGATCCCAAAGCCACTTCTGGCGATCCCCGAAAAGGCCCTGGATGCGCAGCCGGGTGTGCTCCTGGTCCTTCAGCTCGCGAACCTGCCCAGCCGGATCGAGGTAGAAGTAAGCGTCTTCCCTCACGCCGATCGGCGTCACCGGACAGCCGCCGGGTAGTACAGGCGGTCCGACTCTTTGGACGCCGCCGCCGTCGCGGTCCACCGACGGGTCGCCCATTGGCTTCGCCGTGGGTTTGCCGCGATTGCCAGCCTCGGGGGCCGTGTACCCCGAGGCTTCGGGCGCGTCCGGCTCGATGATGTCGGCGGTTTCGAGCTGGAGTTTGATCGTGGCTTTGTCGTCGCCATCTCCATCGAGGGATTCATCTATCTCGAGATAGAACTCAGCAATTGGCGGCCGATCGTCCGCGCCACCTTTGATCGAGACATTTTCCCTCAGGTCATCTAATGACGGCGGTCGCTTGTCGTTGTCGCCAGTCATTGGATACGCCTTGCCCAGGCGGCGACCCGCCGCCTCCGACCGAAGTGCAAACGCGTATCACGGACTTGCTCAGCGATTCTGAGGCAGTTAGGGTGAAGCATATTTCGGTTCTCTGCATTTAATCGGTTGCGGGAATCACAGAGCCCGTTGCGGTTGCCGCCGCAACGGGCTCAGCTTTTGGCTAAGCTGTTTGCACAGTCTCTCGATGTTGCCTGCTGGCAATACGGCGCTCGACCCGCTTCAAACCTATGACGGGATTCTGCGGGATTCAGCGGGTCTGACGGCCCCGAGAATTCTTTGAAAAGCGTGGGAATTCGGGGACTTCTCGCTAGCCTGTCACGCCGGAGGCCGCGGGTTCGAGTCCCGTCACTCCCGCCAGACTACCGCGATATCTCCAAACACGATTGCAAGTTGCTGAATTGGCGAGCCTTTTTCGCCATGGCCGCGCCATCGGTCCGGAGGCGCTCGCGTTCATCTGAACGCAGGGCTGCTGCTCCACCCGGGCCACTCATAGGCGCCATCGGCACCAGGCGCCGCGGCGGCGGAGTTGCTGGCTGCGGAGGGCCAGGTCCTCCAAATCGAAGCCCTGAGATTCGAGCCATTGCCAGCCGGGCCCTTGCCAGGCGACCGCCTTGAAGTCGACCCGGCCCCGGGCGTCGAAGCCGATGCCTTCGGCCCTCAGCAGGCGCCGCTGGCGCAGATCGCCGTCACCGCCATCCTTGCGGTCGCTGATTTTACCCTGAGCGTTGATGATCCGGTGCCAGGGTACGTGCCTGCCGTCCGGCAGCGTGGCAAGGGCCCGCCCGACGATGCGCGCCGAACCCAGACCCAGAATGAAGGCAATCTGTCCATAGGTCGCCACCTCGCCGGGCGGCACTTGGCGGATGACCTCGGCGATCCTGGGATCGGCGGCGCCACCTTCAAGCGATCCGTCCCGGTTCTTGCGGGACTTTGGCGTTGAGACTCGGCTCATCGTCTTGCTCTGCAAGAGGGGTGGCTCGGGCCGATAATCTTAGGGCAAGATGATCGAGATTGCCCTATGCCTTTGGGCTTTCCGCCTCCGGGCCGCGGTCCTATACTCGCGCCGCTTGTCGCCCCTGGGGCGGAGAACTTAGGCCCCCGCGGCGCGAACCGCGGCGGGTTTCGAATCAGAGAGGTCTGGCGGCCGATGGAGAACGCTCTCATCATCGAATACCTGCCGATCTTGATCTTTATCGGGATCGCGGTGGCCATGGCGGTGTTGATCGTCGCCGCCTCCTACATCCTCGGCGAACAGCGCCCGGACAGCGAGAAGGTCTCGGCCTACGAGTGCGGCTTCGAGGCCTTCGACGACGCCCGCAGCCGCTTCGACGTCCGCTTCTATCTGGTTGCGATCCTGTTCATTATTTTCGATTTGGAGGTGGCCTTTCTCTTTCCCTGGGCCGTATCTCTAGGTGAGACCGGAGAGTTCGGTTTCTGGTCGATGATGGTCTTCCTGGCGATCCTGACCATCGGGTTCATCTACGAGTGGAAGAAGGGAGCCTTGGAATGGGAGTAGAGGCCGGGCTTCAAAGCGGAGCCGCACTGCAGCCGGGCGCCGAGCAGGATCGGCTTCTGCGCCAGGTCACCAACGAAATAAGCGAGAAGGGGTTCCTGGTCGCGCAGTTCGACAAGCTGGCGGCTTGGGCACAGACCGGCTCGCTCTGGCCGATGACCTTCGGACTGGCCTGCTGCGCGGTGGAGATGATGCACACCGGCTGCAGCCGCTACGATCTCGATCGTTTCGGGATCATCTTTCGACCGAGCCCGCGGCAGTCCGACGTCATGATCGTTGCCGGGACCCTGACCAACAAGATGGCGCCGGCCCTGCGCAAGGTCTACGACCAGATGGCGGAGCCGCGCTGGGTGCTTTCGATGGGTTCCTGCGCCAATGGCGGCGGCTACTATCACTACTCCTATTCGGTGGTGCGCGGCTGCGATCGCATCGTGCCCGTCGACATCTACGTACCGGGCTGTCCGCCCACGGCGGAGGCTCTGCTCTATGGCTTCCTCCAACTGCAGAAGAAGATCCGGCGCGAAGCCGGCATAAAGGTGTAAGGCAAGGCCGTCGGCGGCTGGAAGAAACGGGACTGGAAGGCAGGGATGGATGAGGCCCTCAGGGATCTCGGCGACTACGTCGCGGCCGCGCAACCTGGCATCGAAGCGGAGGTTGCCTACGGCGAACTGATGCTCCGTGCGGGGCCGGCGGCGCTGATCAAGCTTTTGACATTCTTGCGCGACGATCAGAATTGCCAGTTCAAGCAGCTGGTCGACATCACGGCGGTGGACTTCCCGGAACGCAATCCGCGCTTCGATGTGGTCTACAACCTCCTATCGCACAAACAGAATCAACGGATCCGGATCAAGGTCGCGGTCGAAGAGGAGACCACCGTGCCCTCGGCCTGCGAGGTCTACAGTGCCGCCAATTGGTTCGAGCGCGAAGTCTGGGACCTCTACGGCCTGTTCTTCGACAATCACCCGGATCTGCGCCGGATCCTTACGGACTATGGCTTCGAAGGCCATCCCCTGCGCAAGGACTTCCCGCTCACCGGCTATGTCGAGGTGCGCTACGACGAGGAGCAGAAGCGGGTCGTCTACGAACCGGTCAAGCTGGTCCAGGAGTTCCGCAACTTCGACTTCGAGAGCCCCTGGGAGGGCATGCTGCAGCAATTGCCGGGCGACGAGAAGGCGGAAGCGGACGGCGAGGGAGGCAAGGCCTGATGCCCGAAGCCAAGATCAAGCCGCTGACGCTCAACTTCGGACCCCAGCATCCGGCTGCGCACGGCGTGCTCCGGTTGGTCCTCGAGATGGACGGTGAGGTGGTGACCCGGGCCGACCCGCACATCGGCCTGCTCCATCGCGGCACCGAGAAACTGATCGAGTACAAGACCTACCTTCAGGCCGTGCCCTATTTCGACCGGCTCGACTACGTGGCGCCGATGAACCAGGAGCACGCCTTCGCCTTGGCGGTCGAGAAGCTCCTCGGCATCACCGTGCCGCCGCGCGGCCAGTACATCCGCGTGCTCTATAGCGAGATTGGCCGGATCCTGAACCATATCCTGAACCTCACGACCTTCGCCCTCGATGTCGGTGCGATGACCCCGATCCTCTGGGGCTTCGAGGAGCGCGAGCGCCTGATGGAGTTCTACGAGCGGGCTTCGGGTGCGCGGCTGCACGCCGCCTACTTCCGGCCCGGGGGTGTGCACCAGGATTTGCCGGCCGGACTGCTGGAGGACATCGGCGAGTTCTGCAAGACCTTCCCGCAGGCGATCGCCCACATGGAAGGCCTGCTGACCGAGAACCGGATCTTCCGGCAGAGGACCGTCGACATCGGCGTGGTCAGCCCCGAAGAGTGCTACGACCTCGGTTTCAGCGGGCCGATGCTGCGCGGCTCGGGCGTGCCCTGGGACCTGCGGCGGGCCCAGCCCTACGAGTGCTACGCGGACCTGGACTTCGAGATTCCCGTCGGTAAGAACGGCGACTGCTTCGACCGCTACCTGGTGCGGATCGAAGAGATGCGCCAGAGCCTGCGGATCATCGAGCAATGCGTCGCACGGATGCCGAAGGGCCCGGTCAGTGTGGAGAACAACAAGGTCACGCCGCCCAAGCGCGGTGAGATGAAGCGCTCGATGGAGGCGCTGATCCATCACTTCAAGCTTTACACCGAGGGCTATCACGTGCCGCCGGGTGAGACCTACACCGCGGTCGAGGCGCCCAAGGGCGAGTTCGGAGTCTATCTGGTTGCCGACGGCTCGAACCGCCCCTACAAGTGCAAGATCCGCGCGCCGGGCTTTGCACACCTGCAGGCCATGGACCACATGGCGCGGGGCTACATGCTGGCCGACACGGTGGCGCTGATCGGCTCAATGGATATCGTCTTTGGCGAGATCGACCGATGAAGGCATCCAGTTTTCCTGACGCCCGAAGCGGCAGCTTCAGCTTTTCGCCGGAGAACGACACCCGGGCCAAGGCGATCGTCGCCCGCTATCCGGAAGGCCGCCAGGCCAGCGCCATCATTGCGTTGCTTGACCTGGCCCAGCGCCAGAACGGCGGCTGGCTGTCGGGCGAAGCGATCGAGTACGTTGCCGGCTACCTGGAGATCGCACCGATCCGGGCCTTCGAGGTCGCGACCTTCTACTCGATGTTCAACCTGAAGCCGGTCGGCAAGTACTTCATCCAGGTCTGCCGGACCACGCCCTGCTGGCTCTGCGGCTCAGACACCTTGACGCAGCTGTGCCGCGATAAGCTCGGCATCGACAAGGGCGAGACCACCGAGGACGGCCTCTTCACACTGGTCGAGGTCGAATGCCTCGGCGCCTGCGCCAATGCGCCCATGGTGCAGATCAACGACGACTACTACGAAGACCTGAACGCTGAGCGCCTGGCCGAGATCCTGGACGGGCTCGCGGCCGGCCGGGAGATCCAGATCGGATCCCAGAGCGGGCGCCAGGCCTCGGCGCCCGAAGGCGGCCCGCAGACCCTGCGCGACGTCGCTCCTGCCGGTGGAGACGCCTGATGCTGCAGGACAAGGACCGCATCTTCACCAACCTCTATGGCCAGGACGACTGGCGCCTCGAAGGTGCCCGGCGCCGCGGGGTCTGGAGCGAGATCAAGTCCCAGATCGAGCTCGGCCGCGACAAGATCATCGAGCAGGTCAAGGACTCCGACCTGCGCGGCCGGGGCGGGGCGGGCTTTCCGACCGGTCTCAAGTGGTCCTTCATGCCCAAGGAGCCGAAGGGACCATCTTACCTCGTGGTCAACGCCGACGAGTCCGAGCCGGGCACCTGCAAGGACCGGGAGATCCTGCGCAACGATCCGCACCGGCTGCTGGAAGGCTGCCTGGTCGCCGGCTTCGCCATGGGGGCCAGCGCCTGCTACATCTACATTCGCGGCGAGTTCTTCAACGAGGCGTCCAACGTCCAGGTCGCCATCGACGAGGCCTACGACGCCGGCCTGCTCGGCAAGAACGCCTGCGGCACCGGCTACGACTACGACGTCTACCTGCACCGTGGGGCGGGCGCCTACATCTGCGGCGAGGAGACTGCGCTGCTGGAGAGTCTCGAGGGCAAGAAGGGCCAGCCGCGCCTGAAGCCGCCCTTTCCGGCCATGGTCGGGCTATACGGCTGTCCGACGACCATCAACAATGTCGAGACCATCGCCGTGGTGCCCGAGATCCTGCGCCGCGGCGTGCCCTGGTGGAGCGCGCTCGGCCGGCCCAAGAACACCGGGACCAAGATCTTTTCGATCTCGGGCCACGTGAACACGCCCTGCAACGTCGAGGAGGAGATGGGTATCCCGCTCAAGGAGCTCATCGACAAGCATGCCGGTGGCGTGCGCGGCGGCTGGGACAATTTGCTGGCCGTCATCCCCGGCGGTTCCTCGGTACCCTGCCTGCCGAGGACGATTTGCGATTCGATCCTCATGGACTTTGACAGCCTGCGCGAGGTCAAGTCCGGCCTCGGTACCGCGGCCGTCATCGTCATGGATAAGTCGACCGACATCGTCGCTGCGATCCAGCGCCTCGCGCATTTCTACATGCACGAGAGCTGCGGCCAGTGTACGCCCTGTCGGGAAGGCACGGGCTGGATGTGGCGGGTCCTGACCCGAATGATCGATGGCCGCGCGGACGTCGAGGAGATCGACACCCTGTTCGACGTGACCCGCCAGGTCGAGGGCCATACCATCTGTGCGCTCGGTGACGCCGCGGCCTGGCCGGTGCAGGGTCTGATCCGGCACTTCCGGCCGGAGCTGGAACGGCGGATCGTCGAGTACAAGAAGACGGCGCAGGCGGCGGAGTAGGGACCTTGGCCAAGCTGACCATCGACGGCCGGGAGATCGAGGTCGAGGACGGCATCACCGTCCTTCAGGCCTGCGAGCTGGCGGGGATCGAGATCCCGAGGTTCTGCTATCACGAGCGTTTGTCGGTCGCCGGCAATTGCCGTATGTGCCTGGTCGAGATGGAGCGCTCGCCGAAGCCCATCGCTTCCTGTGCCATGCCGGTCGCCGAGGGCATGGTGATCCATACCGACACGCCGGGGGTCAAGAAGGCCCGCAAGGGCGTGATGGAGTTCCTGCTAATCAATCATCCGCTGGACTGTCCGATCTGCGATCAGGGCGGCGAGTGCGACCTGCAGGATCAGGCCATGGCCTACGGCTTCGATAGCAGCCGCTACGAGGAGAACAAACGGGCGGTCAAAGAGAAGTACATGGGTCCCCTGATCAAGACCATCATGACCCGTTGCATCCACTGCACGCGCTGCGTCCGCCTGGCGACCGAAGTCGCCGGCGTCGAGGAGCTGGGCGCCCTGGGCCGTGGCGAGCACCTGGAGATCTCGACCCTGGAGCAGGCCATCGATTCCGAGCTCTCCGGCAACCTGGTCGACGTCTGCCCGGTCGGCGCCCTGACCTCCAAGCCCTACGCTTTCTCCGCCCGGCCTTGGGAGCTGCGCAAGACGTCCTCGATCGACGCCCTGGACGCGGTCGGCTCCAACATCCGGGTCGACTGCCGTGGCCGCGAAGTGATGCGGGTGCTGCCGCGCCTGCACGAGGACGTCAACGAGGAATGGATCTCGGACAAGACCCGCCACGCCTGCGACGGTCTCCGCCGCCAGCGCCTCGACCGGCCCTACGTCCGGCGCGATGGCAAGCTGCAGGAGGCGACCTGGGACGAAGCCTTCAAGGCCGTCGCCGACCGGGTCTCGGGACTGTCCGGCGAGAAGATCGCGGCCATCGCCGGTGACCTCTGCGATGCCGAGTCAATGCTGGCGCTCAAGGACCTGATGGCGGCCCTCGGCTCGCCCAATCTTGATTGCCGTCAGGACGGGGCAAAGCTGGAGGCCGCACCTCGTGCCGGCTACCTCTTCAACACCACCATCGCCGGCATCGAGGCGGCCGACGCCGCGCTTCTGATCGGCACCAACCCGCGTTGGGAAGCGGCGCTGGTCAACGCGCGCTTGCGCAAGCGCTTCCTGATGGGCGGATTCCGGGTCGGCGTGATCGGTCCCCAAGTCGACCTGACCTACCGGACCGATTACCTGGGCGCGGGCCCTGAGACCCTCAAGGAACTGGCCGAGGGTCGCGGTGCCGGCGCCGAGATCCTGAGCAAGGCCGAGAATCCCATGCTGGTCCTGGGCATGGGCGCGCTGGCGCGACCCGACGGCGCTGCGGTTCTGGGCCTGGCGCGGAAGGCGGCGGAGAGCCTCGGCCTGATCAAGGACGGCTGGAACGGCTTCAACGTCCTGCACACGGCGGCGGCCCGGGTCGGTGGCCTCGACCTCGGCTTCCTGCCGCAGGCCGACGGCCGGGACGTCCCAGGCATCCTCGAGGGCGCCGGCAAGGGCGAGATCGAGGCCGTGTTCCTGCTCGGCGCCGACGAGATCGACATGGCGGCCCTCGGCCAGGCCTTCGTGGTCTACCAGGGCCATCACGGTGACGCCGGTGCGCATCGTGCCGACGTGATCCTGCCGAGCGCCGCCTACACCGAGAAGAACGGCACCTACGTCAACACCGAAGGCCGGGTGCAGCTCGGCCGCTTGGCAGGCTTCCCGCCCGGCGATGCGCGCGAGGACTGGACCATTCTGCGCGCTCTCTCGGAGGCCTTTGGCAAGCCCTTGCCTTACAACAACCTCGGCGAATTGCGTCAGCGCCTGGTTCAGACCAACGCGGTCTTCGGCGCGGTCGACCAAATCCAGCCGGCGGACTGGGGCGAATTCGGTGCTGTCGGCGCGCTGGATCCGGCACCCTTCACCTCGCCGGTCGACAACTTCTACATGACCGACCCGATCAGCCGGGCTTCGGAGACCATGGCCGCCTGTACCGAGGCCTTCGTCTCCGGCCGGGCGGAGGCGACCGGCACCCATGGCTGATACCTTTTTTGGAGTCTTCGGGGACAACTTGATTACCCAGGGCATTTGGATCGTTCTCATGATCGTTGCCCTGCTGGTCCCGCTGCTGCTCTCCGTGGCCTACCTGACCTATGCCGAACGCAAGGTCATCGGCGGCATGCAGCTGCGCAAGGGCCCCAACGTCGTCGGCCCCTTCGGCCTGCTGCAGCCCATCGCCGATGCGCTCAAGCTGCTGTTCAAGGAAACGATCCTGCCAGCGGGCGCCAATCCGATCGTCTTCCTGATGGCGCCGATGCTGACCTTCATCCTGGCTCTGATTGCCTGGGCGGTCATTCCGGTCGGCGCCGGAATGGTTCTGGCCGACATCAACGTCGGCATGCTCTATCTCTTCGCGATTTCGTCGCTCGGCGTCTATGGCGTGATCATGGCCGGCTGGGCCTCGAACTCGAAGTACCCCTTCCTCGGCGCCCTGCGCTCGGCGGCGCAGATGGTCTCCTACGAAGTCTCTATGGGCTTCGTGATCATCACCGTGATCCTCTTCGCGGGCTCGCTGAACCTGACCGATATCGTCGAGGCGCAGCGCGACGGCTGGTTCGTCTTCAGCATGTTGCTGCCGATGTTCGTCGTCTTCTTCATCTCGATCCTGGCCGAGACAAATCGTTCGCCCTTCGACCTGCCGGAGGGTGAATCGGAGCTGGTCGCCGGCTTCTTCGTCGAGTACTCGGCGATGACCTTCGCGCTCTTCTTCCTGGGTGAATACGCCAACATGATCCTGATGAGCGCGATGACCGCGATCTTGTTCCTCGGCGGCTGGCTGCCGCCGATCGACGTCGCGCCCTTCAACTGGATCCCAGGACCGATCTGGTTCGCCGCGAAGATTGCCTTGGTACTCTTCGGCTTCCTGTGGGTGCGTGCGACCTTCCCGCGCTTCCGCTACGACCAGCTGATGCGCCTGGGCTGGAAGGTGTTCTTGCCGCTGACCCTGCTGTGGGTCTTCCTGACCGCGGCCTACGTGGTCTTCGTCTAGGGGGGCGACCGTGCAGTGTAGACGCAACCGAGTTTCGCGGGGGGAAGGGTAGATCTGACATGTCGTTCCTCGATCGCACCGTGCGTTCCTTTCTCCTGCTCGAGCTGCTTTCGGGCCTGTGGCTCACCTTGCGCTATCTCTTCAAGCCGAAGGTGACCCTGAACTATCCCTACGAGAAGGGGCCGCTTAGTCCTCGCTTCCGCGGAGAGCATGCACTTCGTCGCTACCCCAACGGTGAGGAGCGCTGCATCGCCTGCAAGCTCTGCGAAGCGATTTGCCCGGCGCAGGCCATCACCATCGAGGCCGAGCCGCGCGAGGACGGCAGCCGGCGGACGACGCGCTACGACATCGATATGACCAAGTGCATCTACTGCGGCTTTTGCCAGGAAGCCTGCCCGGTGGATGCCATCGTGGAAGGGCCGAACTTCGAGTTCGCCGCCGAGACCCGGGAGGAGCTGTTCTACAACAAGGACAAGCTGCTCGCGAACGGGGAGCGCTGGGAACAGGAGATCGCGCTCAACATCTCTCTCGACGCGCCCTATCGCTAGCGGGCGGGCGAGGAAGACCGAGACGACGTAAGGGGAACCCGGGGGATGCAACAGCAGATTGGCGGTGAAAGGCCTGCCGAAGGGGAGCGCCGGTCATGATCATTCAGGCCTTGGCTTTCTATCTCTTCGCCGCGGTCACTCTGGCCTCTGCGGTCATGGTGATCTCCGCGCGCAACCCGGTGCATTCCGTGCTGTTCCTGATCCTGGCCTTTTTCAATGCCGCCGCGCTCTTCGTGCTGATGGGCGCGGAGTTCCTGGCGATGATTCTGGTTGTGGTCTACGTCGGCGCAGTCGCGGTGCTGTTCCTCTTCGTGGTGATGATGCTGGACATCAACTTCGTCGCCCTGCGCGAGGGCTTCTTGCAGTACCTGCCGGTCGGCGGGCTGATCGGCCTGATCCTGCTGGTCGAACTGATCATGGTCGTGGCGGCCTGGTCGGTGGCGCCCGACGCGCCTGCGGTCGCCAGCTTGCCGATCCCGCCGCCGACCGAGGTCGACAACACCACGGCGATCGGAAAGGTGCTCTACACCAAGTACATCTATCTCTTCCAGGCCTCCGGGCTGGTGCTCCTTGTCGCCATGGTCGGCGCCATCGTCCTGACCCTGCGCCAGCGCGAGGGCGTGCGCCGCCAGTCGATCTCCCGACAGATCGGGCGCCGCCGCGAAGAGGGCGTGGAGCTCAAAGACATGCCGAGCGGTAGCGGGGTCTAGCGCGATGTTCGAAATCGGCCTTGGGCACTACCTCACCGTCGCGGCGATCCTCTTCACCCTGGGGATCTTCGGCATCTTCTTGAACCGCAAAAACGTCATCATCATCCTGATGTCCATCGAGCTGATGCTGCTGGCGGTCAACATCAACCTGGTCGCCTTCTCGACCCATCTCCAGGACTTGGTCGGCCAGGTCTTCGCGATGTTCGTCCTCACCGTGGCCGCGGCCGAGGCGGCCATCGGCCTTGCGATCCTCGTGGTCTTCTTCCGCAATCGCGGCTCGATCGAGGTCGAAGACGTCAACATGATGAAGGGCTGAGCGCAGCCATGGATGTCATAGCCGTCTTCGCCCCTCTGCTGGGGGCCGCGATCGCCGGATTGCTTGGCCGCCAGATAGGGGACCGCGCATCCCAGCTCGTCTCCTGCGGGCTGATGCTGGTGTCCGGCTTGTTCTCGCTTCTGGTCTTCAAGGCGGTCGTCGTCGACGGCGAGACCTGGACGACGGAGCTCTTCACCTGGATCGACTCCGGCACCTTCGAGGTGTCCTGGGCCCTGCGCATCGACACCCTCAGCGCGGTCATGCTCCTGGTGGTGTCCAACATCTCGGCGCTGATCCATATCTACTCGATCGGCTACATGTCCCACGACAAGTCGATCCCGCGCTTCTTCTCCTACCTGTCGCTCTTCACCTTCTTCATGCTGATGCTGGTGACGGCGGACAACTTCCTGCAGATGTTCTTCGGCTGGGAAGGGGTCGGGCTGGCGTCCTACCTGCTGATCGGTTTCTGGTACGAGCGGCCCAGCGCCTGTGCGGCGGCGATCAAGGCCTTCCTGGTCAACCGGGTCGGCGACGTCGGCTTCGCCCTCGGGATCATGGCCTGCTTCGTCCTTTTCGGCGCGGTCAGCTTCGACGAGGTCTTCGCGGTGGTACCGCAGATGGAGGAAGCTCGCTTCGTCTTCCTCGGCGCCGAGTGGCACGCCCTGACCGTGACCTGCATCCTGCTGTTCATCGGCGCCATGGGCAAATCGGCCCAGCTCGGCCTGCACACCTGGCTGCCCGACGCCATGGAAGGCCCGACCCCGGTCTCGGCGCTGATCCACGCAGCGACCATGGTCACCGCCGGCGTCTTCATGGTCTGCCGGCTGTCGCCGATGTTCGAGTACGCGCCGATCGCCCTCCAGATGGTTACTTACGTCGGCGCAGCGACGGCCTTCTTTGCCGCCACGATCGGTCTTACTCAGTTCGACATCAAGCGGGTCATTGCCTATTCGACCTGCAGCCAGCTCGGCTACATGTTCTTCGCGGCCGGCGTCTCCGCCTACGGCGCGGCCATGTTCCATCTGATGACCCATGCCTTCTTCAAGGCGCTGCTGTTCCTTGGCTCGGGCTCGGTGATTCATGCCATGTCGGACGAGCAGGACATGCGCAAGATGGGCGGCCTCTACAAGATGATCCCGATCACCTACGCCATGATGTGGATCGGCAGTCTGGCGCTGGCCGGCATCGGCATCCCCGGGGTTTTCGGCTTCGCCGGCTTCTACTCCAAGGACATGATCCTGGAGGCGGCCTTTGCGGATCACAGCCTGCACGGCAACTTCGCCTTCTGGCTGGGCATCGCGGCGGCCTTCATGACCGCCTTCTACTCCTGGCGCCTGCTGATCCTGACCTTCCACGGCCGCCCGCGGGCGAGCGATGAGGTCATGTCGCACGTTCACGAGTCCCCCTGGGTGATGCTGGCGCCGCTGGTGGTGCTCGCGATCGGTGCGGTCCTCGCCGGGCTCATCGGCTACAACGCCTTTGTCGGCGACGGCCGCGCGGCCTTCTGGGGCGAGGCGATCCGGGTGCTGGCCGACAACGACACCATCGAGGGCGCTCACCACGTGCCGCTCTGGGTCAAGCTCCTGCCGCTGGTGATGGCGGTGAGCGGGATCGGCCTGGCCTATGTCATGTACATGCTGCGCCCCGACCTGCCCGGCGCCGTGGTCAGGATGTTCCGTCCGGTCCACACCTTCTTCTTCAATAAGTGGTTCTTCGACGAGCTCTACGACTGGATCTTCGTCCGGCCGGCCGTCTACCTGGGCTATGGCTTCTGGAAGGCGGGCGACGGCGCGGTCATCGACGGGGTCGGGCCGGATGGCGTCGCCGCGGCGACCCGCAACTTAGCCAAACGTTTCAGCGCCCTGCAGAGCGGCTACCTCTACCACTACGCCTTCGCCATGCTGATCGGCGTCGTGGTGCTGGCCTCCTGGTACATCTTCTCGCAGGCGGGGTAGGGCGCGATGCTGGACAAGATCCTTACGGTCGTGACCTTCCTGCCGCTCGGGGCGGCGGTCTGCATCTTCCTGTTCTGCCGCGGCGCCGACGAGGCGGCGGTGGCGCGTAACGCCCGCTGGACTGCGCTCTTCGCATCCGGCTTCGTCTTCCTGCTGTCGCTGCTGATCTTCCAGAACTTCCAACCGGGCACCGCGGAATTCCAGTTCCTCGAGGAGGTGCCCTGGCTGCCCGACTACGGCATCAACTACAAGATGGGTGTCGACGGGATCTCGGTGCTCTTCGTCCTGCTGACGACCCTCTTGACGCCGATCTGCATCTTGGCCAGCTGGGAGGCGATCCAGTCCCGGGTCAAGGAGTACATGATCGCCTTCCTGGTCCTCGAGGCGCTGCTGGTCGGCATGTTCTGCGCCCTGGATCTGGTCGTCTTCTACATTTTCTTCGAGGGCGTCCTGATCCCGATGTTCCTGATCATCGGGGTTTGGGGCGGCGTGCGGCGGGTCTACGCGGCCTTCAAGTTCTTCCTCTATACCCTGGCCGGCTCGGTGCTGATGATGCTGGCCATCCTGGCGATCTACTTCACCGCCGGCACCACCGATATCCCGACGCTCTTGACCACGCGACTGCCCGCAGACCTGCAGTTCTGGCTCTGGCTCGCCTTCTTCGCATCCTTTGCGGTCAAGGTCCCGATGTGGCCGGTCCACACCTGGCTGCCCGATGCCCATGTCGAGGCGCCGACCGCGGGCTCCGTCATGCTGGCCGGCGTGCTGCTGAAGATGGGCGCCTACGGCTTCGTGCGCTTCTCCCTGCCGATGCTGCCCGAGGCCTCGGTCTTCTTCACCCCGTTGATCTACAGCCTCTCGGTGGTGGCGGTGATCTACACCTCCCTGGTCGCCCTGGCCCAGGAGGACATGAAGAAGCTGATCGCCTATTCCTCGGTGGCCCACATGGGCTTCGTCACCATCGGCATCTTCACGGTCACCCAGCAGGGCATCGAGGGCGCGCTCTACCAGATGCTCTCGCACGGCATCGTCTCGGCGGCGCTGTTCCTTATTGTCGGCGTGATCTACGACCGCCTGCACACTCGCCTGATCGAGCGCTATGACGGCCTGGTCGAGCGTATGCCGGCCTACGCCCTGTTCTTCATGATCTTCATGCTGGCCTCGGTGGGCCTGCCGGGGACCGGCGGCTTCGTCGGCGAGGTGCTGGTCCTGGTCGGCGTCTTCCAGGTCAACACCTGGGTCGCCTTGCTGGCGGCCACCAGCATGGTGCTGGGCGCGGCCTATATGCTCTACCTCTATCGCCGGGTCATCTTCGGGGTCATGACCAAGGAAGACCTGAAGGGGATCCTGGACATCGGCTGGCGCGAGAAGGCGGTCTTCGCGCCGCTGATCGTGCTGGTGTTCTGGATGGGCATCTACCCGGCGACCTTCATCGACATGATGGCGGCGTCGGTGGGCAACCTGATCGACAACCACGCCGCCGCGATGGCCTCCTCGAAGGGCCTATCGGTCGCGGGCCTCCTGGGATTGGAGTAGCGCACCATGATTTCAGCCGATCTTGCCACCGCGCTGCCGGAGCTGTTCCTGGCTTGCGCCGGCATGGCGATCCTCATGGTCGGCGTGTTCCGCGGCGGCTCCGGCACCCGGTTGGTGCTCTGGCTCTGCGTGCTCAGCCTGGCCATCGCCTTCGGCATGGTGACTTTGGTCGGGCGCGGTGACGCCACGGCCTTCGGCGGGCTCTTCGTCGCCGATGCCTTTGGCGACTTCATGAAGGCCCTGGTCCTGATCGGCTCGGCGCTGACCATGATCATGTCCCTGGGCTATCTCGAGCGCGAGAAGATGACCCGCTTCGAGTTCCCGGTCCTGATGCTCTTCGCGACCCTCGGCATGCTGATGATGGTCTCGGCCAACGACCTGATCTCGTTGTACCTGGGCCTCGAACTGCAGAGCCTCTCGCTCTACGTGATCGCTGCCATCCGCCGCGACACCCTGCGTTCGACCGAGGCCGGGCTGAAGTACTTCGTTCTCGGCGCCCTTTCCTCGGGCATGCTGCTCTACGGAAGTTCGATGGTCTACGGCTTCGCCGGCACCACCTCCTTCGAGGATCTGGCGCAGGTCTTCGCCGCCGCTGCCGAGGTCGAGCAGGCGCCCTCCATCGGGGTCATCTTCGGTCTGGTCTTCGTGGTCGCCGGCCTGGCCTTCAAGGTTTCGGCCGTGCCCTTCCACATGTGGACGCCCGATGTCTACGAAGGCGCGCCGACCCCGGTCACGGCCTTCTTCGCGACTGCGCCCAAGGTCGCAGCAATGGCGCTTTTCGTCCGCGTTCTGATGGAGCCCTTCGGCATCCTGGTCGACCAGTGGCAGCAGATCGTCAGCCTGATCGCCGTTGCTTCTATGGTCCTCGGGGCCCTAGCCGCGATCGCCCAAACCAACATCAAGCGTCTGATGGCCTATTCCTCGATCGGACACGTCGGCTACGCCCTGGTCGGGCTAGCTGCCGGGACCCAGGAGGGGGTGCGCGGCGTCGCCTTCTATCTCGCGATCTACGTGATCATGAACCTCGGGACCTTCGCGGTGATCCTCTCCATGGTCCAGAAGGAGCGCATGGTCGAAGGCATCGATGACCTCAAGGGCTTGTCCAGGACCCATCCGATGATGGCCTTCGCACTGGCCGCCTTCATGTTCTCGATGGCTGGGATCCCACCCTTGGCCGGTTTCTTCGGCAAGTTCTACGTCTTCATGGCCGCCATCGAGGCGGGGCTTT
>JASJAL010000295.1 GCA_030067055.1 Kiloniellales bacterium
TTTAGCAGCCAGGCGTGTTCGTCGGTGCCCGGCGGCAGCTGCTCGAGCAGGCGCTGCCAGTAGAGGCCGGCACTGGTGGCGTCGCCCTTGCGGCGGGCGGCCTCGCCCAGGTGGAACAGGGCATCGGGGTTCGCCTCGTCCAGCTCCAGGGCTTTCTCCAGGGCCGCCACGGCTTCCGGCGGCGGCGGCGCGGTCGGGTTGCCGGCGGCGATCAGGGCCTCGGCGTAGGCCACCCGGATTGCAGCGTCCTCCGGCTCCAATGCGATGATCTTCTTGTGGACCTCGGCCGCCTTCCCGGGCTCGCCCAGCACGCCGTAGGAGCGCGCCAGCATGCGCCAGCCCTCGATGTCCTCGGGCTCTTTCTCCAGGCGCTCGGCGAGCCCTTCGACCATGCCGCGGATCATCGCCTGCTGGTCGTCCGTGCTCATGGCTTCGGCCGCCTTGATGTCCTCCGCGCTCGGCCCGCGCGGGCCCCCGGCGCCGTTCTCCAGGCCCAGCTCGGCGGCGGCTTGCTGGAACTGCTGCTGGACGAAGGGCGCGCCGGGATAGGCCTCGGCGCCGCTCTGCAGCGCGGCCCGTGCGCCCTCGGCATCGCCGGCCGCCGCGCGCAGCCGGGCCAATGCGATCCAACCCTGATAGTCCTTCGGGTTCTCGGCGAGCTTTGCGGCCAGCTCGGCCGGGTCCGTCGCGGTCTCGGCCGCGGAGCCGCCGCCCGGCGCGGCGGCCACCACAGGTGCGGAAGGCAGCACCGCCGCCGGGTCCTCGCCCAGCTCTTCGGCCAGGGCCGTGGCGCGGCGACGTACGGCCTCGGCCCAATCCGCCCCAGGGGGCGCGTCGGACAGCAGCGCGGCCAGGCCTTCCAGCGCCTTGCGCGGCTCGCCGTCCTGCTCCGCCGCCATCGCCAGGTAGAAGCGCGCCCGGGGCTCGCCGGGATCGGATTCCAACGTCTTCTGGAAGGCGGCGCGGGCTTCTTGCGTGATCCGGCCTTCGGCGGCGAAGACCAGGGCCTCGCCGCGCGCCGCGTTGACGAAGGGCAGGTCGTCGCGGATCTCCAGGGCTCGGTCGAGGGCGTCGATCGCCTCCGGATAGCGGCCGATCGCCATGTAGGTCTGGCCCAGGGTGATCCAGCCGTCGATGTCCTGGGGCTGTTCGGCCAGGCGGCCCTTGAGCCGGGTGATCATGGTCTGGATGTCGGGCAGGTCGCCCTGGGCTTGACCCGGCGCCGCGCCCTCGGCCACCGGGCGGGGGGTGGGGCCGGTTGCGCCGGGGCTGCCCAGCCAGGCGTAGAGCCCGAGCGCGGCCAGCGGCAGCAGGGCGCCCAGGACCGCCGGCAGGGCCCGGTCCAGCGGGCTGGCGGCGGCCGCGGCCTTGGTCTCGCGGTGCGCGTCGGCGGCCAGCATCCGCCGTTGGATCTCCAGCTTCGCCGCCTCGACCTCGTCTCGGGTGACGACGCCGCGTTCCAGGTCGCGTTCCAGCTCGCGCAGCTGCGCGCGGCAGACCTCCAGCTCGTACTCGGCCCGCGCGCCGGGCACGGCCGGCTGGCGAAGGAAAGCCCAGACCAGCAGCCCGGCCGCCGCGAGGGCCATCGCGGCGAAAACAAACCACAGCAGCATAGCGTTCTTCGATCTCTCCCGATGGCGACGCGCCGCCGCCGGAGCGGACACCAAGACCTCTCGTCCCGGCGCTGTCAATCCCGGCGGTCGCGGGCGACCAGGCCGAGTTTTGCCCCGGCCGCAACCTCTCTGCCAGTGTCTATGTAATGACCGGGAATGGGCTTGCCAGGCCAGGCCTTGGCCAGTCCCGCGTCGATGAAGCCGACCGGAGGTCGGGCGTTCAGTGCGAAATCGAGGCCGGCTCGGGTCGGTCCGACCCGAGCCGTGTGTCCCGATCCGCTGGAGCAGGCGCCGCGCGCGCCGTTACTTGCACTTGAAGCGGGCCTGGACGGTTGCCTTCAGGCCGTCGACCGCCGGCATACCACGCTGGTCGAAGTTGTCGTGGGCCCAGCGCATGAAGGCCCAGCGGACCTCATCGGCCCGATTGCCCTCGGGCGGCAGGCAGACCTTGTCCTGCTTGTCCAGGCCGGCGCGGATGTAGAGATCTGTGAAGCCCGAGACGTACTGCTCGCACTCCATCTCCAGGACCGCGCCGCCGCGGGAATCGTTGTCGCCTTCGACGCAGGGCTCCAGCAGGTCGGCCACCGTGTAGTCCGAGATGTCCGCCGCCGCCTGGCCCGCTGCCAGCAGCAGGCAGGCCGTGGCGGCCAGGAGGGTCTTTCCTCGCATCATCATCCGATCCTCCCTTCCAGTCCTAGGGCCGCTCGCGGGCGTAGGACTGCAGCGCCTTGCTCATGACCGCGCGATGCTGCTCGTTGTTGACGAAGGCCGGCGAGTTGACCTTGGCCCAGAGTTGCTCGTCGACCATGTTCTGGTGGCAGCCCATGCACAGACCGGTGCGCTCCATCTTCTCGCGGATGGCGGCCGGCAGCGGCCCGGTCAGCGGCCAGTGCGAGCCGACCGTGACCAGCTGCTCGCCTTCCCGGGAGACGATCTGCGAGAGGTCGTGGTCCAGCGCGGGCACCGCCGGCGACTGGGTCTTGAACTGCTTCGGGATGGTCTTGCCCTGGTTGGTCTCCAGGTCGACCACGAAGCCCTTCTCGTAGCCGTTCAGGAAGCGGCCGTCCTCGATCCCGTAGCCGATCGCCTTGGGATTGTTGTGGCAGCTCTCGCAGTCGCGGGCCTTGCGACCGGCCGTGTGCGGCTGCACCGCGGCGTGGTCCAGGCCCTTGCCTTCCGGGGTCATCCAGATCTCGTTCTCGACCACCGTCTTGCCGTCCTTGTCGATCACCGTGGTGATGACCTGGCAGCCAGGCATCATCGGGCTGACCCGGCCCTCGCCGTTGACGCCCAGTGTCGGCGTCTCCCAGCGCAGGTAGGAGCGGGTCTCCGAGACCTTGCCCTCGCTCTTCAGGCCGTTGGTGCCCAGCGGATAGTCGGCCGAGAGGCCGTTGGGCTCGCGGGCGTTGGCGGTCTTGATCCAGTCGACGTCGGTCTTGCCCTCGGAATAGTCGACCGTGATGTGGCAGCCATAGCACTGCGGCGCCCAGTCGGCGTGGCAGGCATAGCATTCCATGGATTCCATGTGCTTGCCGACCGCCGCCATGGCGACCATCGCGTTCGGCGACTTCCAGGCGTCGTCGAGCCGAAGCTGCTTCAGGACCGGGACCTCGAAGTCGAGGCCGGTCGCCGAGTGCAGAATCACCCGCTTGCCCTTCTTGACGACGTTGCCATAGGGATTGCCGCGCGCGGTCAGCAGGTAGCCGTCCTCGGGCTCGTACTGGGTCGCGAACAGCATGTAGTCGGGCAGCTCATCGGTCAGGCCGCGCGCCTCGTCGCTCAGCTCCTGGGCGTGCTCCTCGCCGTGACCCAGCGGCAGCTCCCAGGGGAAGCTCTCGACCGTGCCGTGGCAGTCCTCGCATTCGATCTCGACCTGCGCCAGGGTGGTGCCGGGCAGGTTGCCGTCGCCGTGCATGTCGATGGAGGTGTGGCAGTCCTGGCACAGCAGGCCGCCGCGCGGGTTGCCTTCGCGGCTCTGCACCTGGTGGTGCAGGTCGTCCTTGATGAAGAGGTAGTTCTTGGTGTGCAGCTTGGGCTGCTTGCCGCCCGTGGCGTTGTAGGGGCTGCCGTAGGGGAACTCCATGATGCCCTGGTAGCTGACCCCGATCCGCTTGCCGCGGTTGTGGCAGGAGTTGCAGGTCTCGGACGGAATGCCGGAGTACTCCAGGCCGTTGTGGGCGACCTTGGACTTGCGGGTCGCCTGCATGCGGTGGATCAGGATGCGTCCGGGCTGTTCCTTGTTGATGGTCGGGTCGCCGCCCTCGTAGAGGCCCTCGTTGGAATAGGGCACGTGGCAGGAGGAGCAGCCGGTGCCGCGGTAGTCGCCGCGCTTCTCGCGGCCCGACACGCCGACGTGGCAGCGCTGGCACTGCTGGCGCGAATAGGTGATGCCGGCCCGGTTCGGATGCTGGGAGATGTCGTTGACGTCCAGGGCCGGGATCTGCTGCATCTCGGTCGGCATCTGGTCCGGATGAGCCTTGGCGAAGGCGGTCATGTATTCCTTGTAGGTGTCGGTGCCGACCGCCGGCTCGATGCCGTCCTCGTCCTTCTGGGCGTAGTTGCCCCAGACCACCTTGTGGTCGCTCTGCAGGCCCCAGGACCAGAAGTTGCCCTGGATCTTGCCGGCCTCGGTGTTCATCAGCGACTTCATCAGCCGCCCCGCGTAGCCCTGGTGGCACTGGCCGCAGGTCCGCTCGCCGATGAAGATCGACCCGGGGTCGGGGTAGAACATGTCCGGGCCGCCGTTCTCGGCGAGATCTTCCGGTGCGCCCTGGTGGGCGGCCTCGGCCTCGGTCGCCGCGGGATCGCCGCCGTGGCAGACAACGCAGCCGCCGGGATCGCCGAGGTCGGCGCCCATGGCCTCGATGGTGTCCTGCATGTCGCCGTCGCTGAAGCGCTCGATGCCTTCGTGGCAGCTCAGGCATCCTTCGGCGCTCACGGCCGCACCGACGCTGCAGAACAGCGCGAAGACGGCGGCCGCGGTCGAGGCAAGGATTCGGTCGGCAAGCAGCTTCATCGGTTTCCCCCTCCCAGAAGCCTTCTGGCTTGGTTGCGTCTGCGGAGGCATCACCTCCGGGAACCAAGGATGTCAGGGTAACCAGATGGCCACCTGGATTCTATGGTTAAATTCGGCTAAAGCCTTGTTCTGCATAAGATTACCGGATCTGGCGGCTCGGGATAGTTCACGGGGCCGGCTCTGTCTTGGGCCGGTCGGCCTGCGCCAATATCCTGTTTTCATTGGAAGAACGCTATTCAACGCGGTCCGCCTGCGACGTCGGAATCGTCAGGCAGTATCACACTGTATTACTCGGATTTGGTGGCCGCAGAGGCCCGTTCGCGGTTCGACGCCCTGACAGTGTCGAGAGCCCGACCTATGGTTGTAAATGGCTATCGTGCCTCATGATTCGGGCCTGAAGGCGGCTGCCGCTCCCTGGTGCTACCGCGTCGACCCGTAACCTATTACCAGTATACGGCGATCCGAAATCTTAATCTTTCGTTAATAAGTGTTAATGACGGCTTAAAATTCACGTTCGCCACTATTTATGCTTTATTTATCCTAAATTTCCGCTAGATTGTTTCCTCAGGCGGCAATGGCGACCTCGTCAGCTACGGCAGGACCTAGGCAGGGGCCTGCTTCGGTGCCGCAACCCCCCACGACAGGTTGTGGATACAGACAACTCCTTGCGGCAAGTCCGTGCGGCTTCCGCACCCAAAGTCAAAGGGATTGCAAACATGAAGATTGTGTCTCGTTCCCGGTTGCGCCGGAT
>JASJAL010000296.1 GCA_030067055.1 Kiloniellales bacterium
ACCCTGATGCGCTGGCTGAAGCACCGCGGCGGTGCCCAGCACCACGCCCGCTGGAAGCAGTCCCGGCCTGAGCCCCTGCCCGCCGCCGCCGTGATCGGCGCCGATCCCGGAACCATCATCGCGGCGGTGACGCCGGTCCCCGACACCCTCTCGGAGTACCACTTCGCCGGTCTGCTACGGGGCCAGAAGATCGAATTGGTCGATTGCAAGACCGTGCCGCTCAAGGTCCCGGCCACCGCCGAGATCGTCCTGGAGGGCGAGGTCAGCCTGGAGGACTATCGCGACGAGGGCCCCTATGGCGACCACACCGGCTACTACAACGCGGTCGAGCCCTTCCCGGTCTTCACGGTCAAGGCCATCACCCGGCGCCGCGAGCCGATCTACCTCTCGACCTTCACCGGCCGGCCGCCGGATGAGCCCTCGGTCCTGGGCGAGGCCCTGAACGAGGTCTTCGTGCCCCTGCTGCAACAGCAGTTCCCCGAGATTCGCGACTTCTGGCTGCCGCCCGAGGGCTGCAGCTACCGGGTCGCGGTGGTCTCGATGAAGAAGGCCTATCCCGGCCATGCCAAGCGGGTGATGCTGGGCGTCTGGTCCTACCTGCGCCAGTTCATGTACACGAAGTGGGTCATCGTGGTGGACGACGACATCGACGCCCGCGACTGGAAGGACGTGATCTGGGCGGTCTCGACCCGCATGGATCCGGCCCGCGACATCACGGTGATCGAGGGCACCCCGATCGACTACCTCGATTTCGCCTCGCCCGAGAGCGGCCTGGGCTCCAAGATCGGCCTGGACGCGACCGACAAGTGGACGCCGGAGACCAAGCGCGAGTGGGGGACCAAGATCCGCATGGCCGATGAGGTCGTCGAGAAGATCGACCGGATGTGGAGCGACCTCGGCCTGCCGGGCAGCGGCAAGGCGATCTGGAAGTAGTTAACGGGCCCTTAATTCGGCCCGCTGCGCACCGGAAATTTAAGCACAATAGAAACGTTTCTCTGCGAGCTTGAGCAGCGCGGCAGTCCACCATGGGCGGGCCGGACCTGGAATCGAGCCCGCACCAGACTCACGAAAGAGCCGGAAGCTCGTGGTACCACCGGAAATCGAAGTCTTGCTCGGAGAACTCCAGCTTTGCCCGCCGGCGAAACCGGAGGCGCTGGATGCCATAGAGCGCGAGCTGAGCTTTCCGCTGCCCGGGCAGTACAAGGCCTTCATGATGCACTCCAACGGCGCCGAGGGCAGCATCGCGGCCAACCACCTGCACATCTGGCACTTGGAAAACCTGATCGAGTGGAACCAGAAATTCGAGCTGGAAGACAAGGCTCCCGGCCTCTTTGCCTTCGGCGGCAACGGCGGGGCGGAGGCCTACGCCTTCGACACCATCACCCTGGGCCTGCCGATCGTGATGGTCCCCTTCATCGGCATGTCCCGGGGGGCTGCCATCTTCGTGGCACCCGGCTTTAACAGCTTCCTCAAGATGCAGGCCAAGGCCGGCTTCGTCGAGCGGATCTACGGCGGCTGAGCCCCGCGCCCGGAATGGCCGGCAAAGACAGTGGACCCGGCCAGCGCGCGGGGGCTGGACAGGGCCGCCTCGGCGGCCAAGAATCCCAAAAAGCGAGAACGCCGAAGCCGGGAGGACGCCGATGGGCTGCTGCCACTACTACGCGCCGAGCGAAGGGGGCGACGAGGCCTTCTCCGTCGACATGTCGGCGATCACCTTCGGCCGCGGCGTCCTGAAGGAGGCCGGCGACCACGCCGCCGCCCTGGGGATCTCGCGGGTCGCCCTGATGACCGACGCCCGCCTGGCGGAGCTTGAGCACACCGCGACCGTCAAGCGCGCGCTCGAGGGCGCAGGCCTCGACGTGGTGCTCTACGACGAGGTCCAGGTCGAGCCCACGGACGAGTCCTTCCAGGCGGCCAGCCGCTTCGCCAGCGAGGCCGGGGTCGACGGCTTCGTCTCCCTGGGCGGCGGCTCGGTGATCGACACCGCCAAGGCGGCCAACCTCTATTCCAGCTATCCGGCCGAGTTTCTGACCTACGTGAACGCGCCGATCGGCGGCGGCCAGGGGATCCCCGGGCCGCTCAAGCCGCACATCGCCTGCCCGACGACCAGCGGCACCGGAAGCGAATGCACCGGGATCGCGGTCTTCGACCTGCTGGCCATGAAGGCCAAGACCGGCATCGTCTCGCGACACCTCAGGCCCTCGATGGCGCTGATCGACCCGGAGACGACGCGCAGCCTGCCCAAGAACGTGGTCGCGGCCAGCGCATTCGACGTCCTGAGCCACGCCCTGGAGTCCTACACCGCCCAGCCCTATTCCCAGCGCCCCGCACCGGCCAAGCCGTCGCTGCGGCCGATGAGCCAGGGCGCCAACCCCTGGAGCGACCTGGGCTGCCGCGAGGCGGTGCGGATCCTGGGCGAATACATGGTCCGCGCCGTCGACGACGCCGAGGACGACGAGGCCCGGGAGCAGCTGATGTGGGCGGCGACCCTGGCCGGTATCGCCTTCGGGAACGCCGGCTGCCACGCGCCCCACGGCATGTCCTATTCGGTTTCGGGCCTTGTCCGCGACTTCCGGCCGGAGGGCTATCCGGTCGAGCTGCCGATCGTGCCCCACGGCATGTCGGTCATCGTCAACGCGCCCTCGGTCTTTCGCTTTACCGCCGAGGCCTGCCCCGAGCGGCACCTCGAGGGCGCCCAGCTGCTGGGCGCCGAGACCCGGGGAGCGACGCCCGCGGACGCCGGCGAGGTGCTGGCCGGCGAGATCATCGGCCTGATGCGCAAGACCGCCATGCCCAACGGGTTGAGCGGCGTCGGCTACGGCAAGGCCGACGTGACGGCCCTGACCGAGGGCTCCTTCCCCCAGAAGCGCCTGCTGGACAACGCGCCCCGGGAGATCACCAAGCCGGTGCTCTCCGAGCTCTACGTCTCCGCCCTGTCCTACTGGTAGGCCGGCCGTTCCCACCGCAGCGCCGATCCCGGAAACGCGGCCCCGGCGGCCGCGTTAACGACTCGTTAGGAGTAGGTCACCGAAATGTCACAAGTCGTTTCGGGGATCGGCCCCCAAATATGGGCCACTGCAAGACCTTAGGACGGTCACTTATAAGTTCCTGAATCAGAACGGTGATCAGTCGTCACCTTAACCGACTGTTATTCACTTCACAAAGATGATAGCCGCCGCTGATGGCGACGTGCCCCCTTCGATCGAATGTGCACCGACCTTCGGGCCGGGCGTTGATCCGCTGAGGAGCAGCAGGAGGCGAATATGCGTTTCACGGAGACCCTGAGCCTTATGCCCGATTCATTCCTTTTCTGGTTGCTGATCGCCCTGGTCGCGACCCTCGCGCTGTATTTCACGCGCGAACCCGGCCACCGCGCGATCCTTCATCTCGGCAGGGCGCTGAACTACGTCTGCCGCCTCGGCGCCGCTTCGATGCTTCGCGCCGAACAGCACCTGCAGCTGCGCAACCGGGAGGTTCTCCTGGCTGCCGGCCGCGAAGAGGCCGAGCGCCACATCGAGCGAGAGTTCGAGCGCCTGGAAGCCTCGGTCCAACGCGACCTGGCCCAGTGCCCGAGCCTGCACCGCAAGATCCAGGAGCAGGTCACTCAGATCGAAGAGGACCTGCAGGCCAGCGTCGAAGTGCCTCCGGCACCCCCGGGCTGGGTCAACGCGGTCCAGGCGGTGGCGCAGATTCCGGATTCCGGCGACGGCATGGTCTCCAAGATCCTGGAGAACATCCACCAGTCGCTGATCAAGGCCCAGGAGCAGGCGCTGGACGAGTACCGCGGCGCCACCCAGGAGCGCCACGCTCATCTCAAGAGCATGATGCCGCACTGGCGCAAGCTGATCGACCTGGTCGGCCAGGCCGACAAGCGGGCCAACAAGATCATGGACCACGCCAAGGTCATCGACCGCCACATCAACGAATACGACCAGATCCTCAAGCAGGACGACCGGGCGGTGCGCAAGCTGTCGTCTTCGTCGCTGGTCGACTTTCTGATCGCGGTCTTCGTGCTGTCCATCGCGATCGGCGGCGCGGTGATCAACTTCCACCTGATCGCCCGGCCGATGGCCGAGATGGTCGGCGGCAACACCCTGATCGGCGCCTACAAGACCGCCGACATCGCCGCCCTGGTGATCATCCTGGTCGAGATCACCATGGGCCTCTTCCTGATGGAATGCCTGCGCATCACCCGGCTGTTCCCGGTCATCGGGGCGCTGTCGGACAAGCTGCGCAAGTTCCTCGGTATGGCCGCCTTCTTCTTCCTTTTCGGCCTGGCCAGCGTCGAGGCCGGCCTTGCCTATATGCGCGAGATTCTGGTCCAGGACGAGCTGGCGACCAGCGCTCTGCTGCGCGGCGAAGCCGCCGGGAGCGCCGCGGCCAGCTTCCAGTGGATCACCACCCTGGCGCAGATGGGCATGGGCTTCATCCTGCCCTTCGCGCTGACCTTCGTGGCGATCCCGCTGGAGACCTTCTTCAAGTCCCTGCGCACCGTCGCCGGCCTAGTGACCGGCGGCGCGCTCAAGGGCTGCGCCGTGGCACTACGGCTGACCGGCGGCTTCTTCAAGTACATCTCCGAGCTGCTGATCGACCTCTACGACCTTTTCATCTTCTTCCCGCTGTGGGTCGAGCGGCAGTTCAAGAACGGCCACTCGCAACGCAAGCCGAAGACGGCTCACGCGCAAGAGAGGTACTGACCATGAAACGCGTCGCATCCCTGGCAACCCTTGTCTTGGCGATCGCCCTGGGCTCCTGCTCGGGCGAGGCCCCGAAGACCGGCAAGGGCGTCTACATGCTGCTCGACACCTCGGGCACCTACACCCTGGAAATGAAGAAGGCCCAGCAGATCATCAACGTGATCCTGGCGCGCCTGGAGCCGGGCGACTCCTTTGCCGTGGCCCGGATCGACACCGGCAGCTTCTCGGAGAAGGACATCGTCGCCAAGGTCAGCTTCGACGAACGGCCCTCCATGGCCAACCAGCAGAAGCTGAAGTTCAAGGAGGACATCGACAAGTTCGTCAAGAACCTGAAGCCGGCCTCCTACACCGACATCACCGGCGGCATCCTGCAGGCGACCGAGTTCCTGGAGGAGAAGGACCACGGCGAGAAGATCATCATCATCTTCTCGGATATGGCCGAGGATCTGAAGAAGGGCTACAAGCGCGACCAGGACTTCACCCTGGACGGCTTCCGGGTCGTGGCGCTCAACGTCACCAAGCTCAAGAGCGACAACTTCGATCCGGACGAATATCGCGGCCGTCTGGAGGACTGGGAAGCCCGCGTCGTCAATGGCGGCGGCGAGTGGCGCAAGATCAACGACCTCGACACTCTGGACCGGATCTTCGGCTAGAACCCGATTCGCAAGGACCAAACACCCC
>JASJAL010000297.1 GCA_030067055.1 Kiloniellales bacterium
GGTTTCCGTGGTCAGGGAAACGGAGGCTTCCATGACGGAGAGACTGACGGAGCGGCAGGTGGCGGAGCGGCTCGCCGATTTCTACGACCGCAAGTTCGGAGGCAAAGACCGCGGACGCTTTCGGATCTCGATGAAGCACATGAAGCTCCTGACCCAGCGCAGACGGATTCCGGCGGAGATAGTCCGGAAAATCGGTGAGGAGTTGTTCGAGCTTGGCTTCGTACTCATTGATCTCGAGACCTTCTTCGTGATCCTGCCGCAGCGTTCCTTCCGCAGCTACCGACGTGTCAGCGACAGCTGCGTTGCAGAGATTCTGCCCGGACCTAGCCTCGAAGACTCCATGCTCGAAACGACCTGAGGGCGCGAGAAAATGAAGCCACGGCGTGCAAAACGGGAACGACTCGTCGTCGGCTGGCGTGAGTGGATTGCGCTCCCCGATCTGGGCATCGAGCGCATCAAGGCGAAGCTGGACACCGGGGCCCGGACGTCAGCGTTGCACGCCTACAGGGTCAAGCCCTTCAAGCGAGGAGGACGTCGCTTCGTCCGCTTCTACGTACATCCGGTGCAGCACCGGCGGCTTCCCGAACTCCTCTGCGAAGCGCCGATTGTCGACCAAAGAGTCGTCACGAGTTCCAACGGCAAACGAGAGCAACGCTACGTCATCGAAACGCCGCTACGCATTGGTGAAGAGATCTGGCCGATCCAGGTGACATTGACCAATCGTGACGAGATGGGTTTCCGCATGCTGCTCGGAAGGCAAGCGCTCCGAAAGCGGTTGCTCGTGGACCCGGGCACCTCTTTCAAGCTTTTGCGGCGCGATCGCCGTAGGCCAAAGCGACCGACAGGAGAAGAAGAATGAAAATCGCCCTCATGGCCCGGAACCCGGATCTCTATTCACACAAGCGTCTGGTCGAGGCGGCCGAGCAGCGCGGGCACGAGATCGACATCATCAACACCTTGCTCGTGTACATGAACATCACCTCGCACCGGCCGGAGCTACGCTATAAGGGCGAGAAGCTGCTTGGCTATGACGCGGTGATCCCACGCATCGGCGCGTCGGTCACCTTCTACGGGCTCGCCGTCCTTCGGCAGTTCGAGATGATGGGCGTATGGCCGCTGAACGAGTCGGTCGCGATCGGGCGTTCGCGTGACAAGCTGCGCTCGCTGCAGCTCTTGGCGCGCAAGGGCATCGGCCTCCCGGTCACCGCCTTCGCTCACTCCACGCAGTTCTCGGAGGACCTGATCGACATCGCCGGCGGCACACCGGTCGTGATCAAGCTGCTGGAAGGCACGCAAGGGATCGGCGTCGTCCTCGGCGAGACCCACAACTCGGCGAAATCGATCATCGAGGCGTTTCGCGGAGTCAAGGCGAACATTCTCGTACAGGAGTTCATCAAGGAGGCTGGCAGCGAGGACATCCGTTGTCTGGTCGTCGGCGAGAAGGTCGTCGCGGCCATGAAGCGCACGGGCGCCGAAGGTGACTTCCGCTCGAACCTGCACCGCGGCGGCTCGGCAGAGGTGATCCGGATCACGCCCGAGGAGCGCTCGACGGCCGTGCGCGCGGCCGGGACCATGGGCCTCAACGTCTGTGGCGTCGATCTGCTGCGCTCGAACCATGGACCCGTGGTCATGGAGGTCAATTCGAGCCCGGGGCTCGAAGGCGTCGAGAAGGCGACCGGCATCGACGTGGCAGGAAGAATCGTCGAGTTCCTGGAAAAGAACGCCAAGCCGAACAAGACAAAGACCCGGGGCCGGGGATAGGCCGAGCGCTCTGCCTGACCTCTGCTGGGCCAGCCAGAACGTCAGCAGATGCGGCCAAAAACAACGGAGTAGACACAATGGAAGAGGTGTCTGTTTGGTTCAAAGAGGCCAGCGAGGCAGCCTCACGCCTGCTGGGTCAGTTCGTAGAGTTCCTTCCAACACTTCTTGGCGCGATCGTGATTCTGGTCGCCGGGTGGCTGATTGCACGTGTTCTTCGGTCTCTCGGTGTCAGGTTCGCGAACTGGCTGAATGGCTTCTTCGATCGCCGTTTCGGATCAGAACGAGCTCGCCGTCTCCGGATCTCGAATGCCGGGGTCAAGCTCGTGGGCAACGTCACCTTCTGGGTCATCATCCTGTTCTTCGTGACCGCGGCGACCCGGATTCTCGGACTGGATGCCTTCTCGGCTTGGCTCGACCGCGTGGTCGTCTATCTGCCGACTCTGCTTGCAGGCGGCCTGATCATCCTGGTCGGCTTGCTGATCAGCACCTTGGCACGCGACTTGACCTCCGCCGCTGTCGCCTCGGCCGGTTTCCCCCACGCCGAGCTCTTCGGTGGCAGTGTCCAGGCCGCAATCTTCGTGACCGCCTTGGTTCTGGGCATCAACCAGATCGGCATCGACGTCACTCTTCTCGTTACCTTGATTGCGATCATCGTCGCGGCGATTGTCGGGAGCCTGTCACTGGCCTTCGCGCTCGGAGCGCGCAGCTTCGTCGGCAACCTGATCGGTTCGCACTACCTTCAGCAGCACTACCAGCCCGGACAACGGGCGAAGATAGGCAACGTGGAAGGCGAAATTCTCGAGCTGACACCGGTCTGCGTCGTTGTTGCTACGAAGAAGGGGCGCGTGATCGTTCCAGCCAAGGTCTTCAGTGAAGAGACCACCACGCTGGTGACGGAAAGTCCTTCCGATGGATAAGGCGACCGAGCTCAGCCTTGCTTTTCTTAGGACCCAGCCAGCTGGCGCCGCACGTGCGCTCGAGCAGCTCCAGGCGGAAGACGCGGCCGCCTTCGTCGAGGAGGTCCCGGAGCCGACAATCACCGCCGTCCTCGGTCACATGCAACCTGCCCGGGCTGCCGCGATACTGGAGCGGGTTAGCCCCAAGAAGGCAGCCGACGTGCTCTCAAAGACACCAGCGCCCGCGCGCTCGGTGCTCTTGCGTGCACTACCAGGGCCGGCGAGGGACGCAGCTCTTAGTACACTGTCCAGGCGAGAGGCCGTGGCCCTGCGGCGTTACCTCACCTATGCCG
Organism: Kiloniellales bacterium; assembly: GCA_030067055.1. The sequence goes on from JASJAL010000297.1 coordinate 3,011, forward strand.
CGGGCACGGTGGGCGCCTGGATGGATGCGCCTAAGGCGACCTTTTCACCTGATGTGACGGCCAGTGACTGTCTACAAAGAATTCGCCGGCTCGGTGTGAGGCTCGGGTCCCTGGTGTTCGTGATCGACGAGGAGAGGCGCTTGCTTGGCGTTGTCGACGTCGACGGCTTGTTGGGCGCCAAGGACGATGCCTTGCTCGCAGAGCTGATGCAGAAGGATTTCACGCGGCTTTCGCCCCAAGCCACGCTTTCGACGGTTGTCTCCCTTCCCGCCTGGGACCGTGCCTTGTCGCTGCCTGTGACGGACCGGCGCCGCCGGCTTCTGGGCGTGCTCCATTTCGACAGCTTGCGCGAAGGCCTCCTCGTGGATCGCCGCGAGACCAAGGGATTTCAGGTGAACTTCCTGGTCGTTCATTTGGTGCAGGCCCTGCTCGTCACGCTCTCGGGGCTGTTGCATACGGCAACCACGGAACCCAGCTTGAGCAGACTGAACAGCGAGCAGGAGACCTGAGATGCCAGGTCAGTCCGCCAAGGCGGTCGAGGTCCTCAACTACAACTATCTCCAAGACTATCCTTTGGACGCGGCCAAGCAGATCGAGTCCATGCCGCCCGGTGATATCGCCCAGGCCCTTGCCACGCAGTCGGCGGAAGCGGTGGGATCACTGTTCGGATGGATGGCCCCGGATGTCGCTGCAGGTCTGCTGCGACATCTTCCCGAACAGCTCGCCAAGGGCATTCTCCAGGAGATGAGTCCGAATACCACGCTCCTGCTCTTGGGCCAGTTCGACGATAACGAACGTCAGCGACATCTGACGCTGTTGGACGAGGCCCTGCGCAAAGATCTGCAGGCGTTGATGGAGTATCCTGACGACAGCGCCGGCCGATTGATGGACACCAGGGTCGGGGCCTTCCGCCCCTATATGACCGTCGCCCAAGCCCTGGAGCGTCTTCGAGGCTCGAAGCTCAGGGATCGGCACACGATTTTCGTGATTGACGATGAGAATCGTCTTTCGTCCCGGGTCGCGATCCATGACCTCGCCGTTGCAGATTTGAACCAGACGCTCCGGGAGATCGCTGAGCCAGCGAGTGTCGTCGTGCAGGCGACGGCCCAGAGGGACGAGGTCGTGGAGCTCTTGGAGAAATCGCGGCTACCGAACATCCCCGTGGTCGATCTCGACGGACACCTGGTCGGAGTGGTTCGCTACGCAACCCTGGTCAAGGCGCTGGAAGAGGCGGCGAGCGGTGCTCTTCAAACCATGGTCGGTGCCAGCAAGGACGAACGGGCACTCTCGAAGGTCTCTTTTGCCGTGGTCAAGCGCCAACCCTGGCTGCAGGTCAACCTGTTGACGGCCTTTCTCGCAGCTTCGGTCGTAGGTATTTTCGAGAACACCATCGCCCAAGTCACGGCGCTGGCCGTCCTCTTGCCAGTGGTTGCCGGACAGTCCGGCAATGCCGGAGCCCAGGCGCTTGCCGTCACGATGCGCGGCCTTGCGCTCCGTGAGATCACGGTGCGCCATTGGCTGGCCGTTATGGTCAAGGAGGTCAAGGTCGGCTTCATAAACGGTGTCGCCATTGCCCTGACGTGTGGACTGGGCGTCCTTATCTGGAGCGGGTCACTCGGGCTTGTCATGGTGATCGCCATGTCGATGGTGCTCGCCATGATTTCGGCGGGCTTTGCCGGTGCGGTCGTGCCGATCGCCTTGAAGCGTCTTGGCCAAGACCCAGCCCAGTCCTCCTCGATCATCTTGACCACGGTCACCGACATTGCAGGGTTCTTTTCCTTCCTTGGCATCGCGACCTTGCTCATGGGGATGCTGTAGGCATGGCGGGGGTCGGTGTCAGTCCCCGGTTCTCGTGGTGATCGACAAGAAGGCAGGGAGTCGGTGATCCCATGGTGACGAAAGCGAAGTCGCGACGAACGAAGGCAAAGAGGGCGCCCATATCCATTGGAAGCGTCGAAATCCAAGCCGGACAGCGCGCGACCATCGACCTCCCGATCGCCGAGCTGTCGACGCACACACCGATGACCATGCCAGTGCAGGTGGTTCATGGCCGGAGGGACGGACCGCGACTCTTCGTCAGCGCAGCGATACACGGCGATGAAATCAACGGCGTCGAGGTCATTCGACGACTCCTGAACCTCAGCGCCTTGCGGCAACTGCGCGGCACTTTGATCGCGGTGCCGATCGTCAACGTCCTCGGCTTCGTATCGCACTCCCGCTATCTGCCGGATCGCCGAGACCTCAACCGATCCTTCCCCGGTTCGCAGCGGGGTTCCCTCGCAGCTCGGCTCGCCCGGCTGTTCGTCGACGAGATCGTGAGCAATTCGACGCACGGCATCGATCTGCACACGGGCGCCATACATCG
>JASJAL010000298.1 GCA_030067055.1 Kiloniellales bacterium
ACCATGCGCTGCTTGGCAATGGGCAGGATCCGCCGCACCTCGAAGCCGCCGAGGTCCCGCGACCGCGGGTCGATTACCCGAGTGATTGCTTCCGCCATGGATCGTCTTTCTCCAAGTGCCGTTCCTGCCAGCTTTCAGGTCCGCTTGCCCGTCCGGTTTGAAATGCTGACTTTGCCTCGTAGTTTCATCATGGCCGATCGTTAGGCGTCGATGCGGGCGTGGATCGTCCGTGCTTCGGCGCGGCCTTCGCCCAGCGCAAATGCCGCACGCAGCTGCTCCGCTGCCGCCTCGCCCTCATCTTCCGTCCGGGCGTGGACAATCGCGAGCGGGCTGTCGGGGCCGACAACCTCTCCGAGGCCGGCGATCTCGGTCAGGCCGACGCTGTGATCGATGGCGTCGTCGGCCCGGCGCCGGCCGCCGCCCAGGCTCAGCACCGCGAGGCCGACCGCCCGGACGTCGATCGCGGTGACCGTTCCGGCCGCCTCCGGATAGGCAGCGACCTGGCAGGCGGCCTCGGGCAGGTGGCGTTTCGGCGCCTCGACCAGATCACCGGGGCCGCCGAGGGCGGCGACCATGCCTTGAAAGCGCTCGGCCGCCGCACCGCCGTCCAGCACGGCCGCGATGGCGGCCTCTGCCGCCGCCGGGCCCTCGGCCAGTCCGCCGATCTGCAGCAGCTCGCTCGCAAGCGCGACCACCACGTCGTGCAGACGCGGGTCGCGATCGGCGCCGGTCAGGTAGTCGATCGCCTCGCGCACCTCCAGGGCGTTGCCGGCGCTGCGGCCGAGCACCTGGTTCATGTCGGTGATCAGGGCGCGGGTGTCGAGGCCCGCGCCGTTGGCGACCGCGACGATGCTCTCGGCCAGGGCCTTGGCATCCTCCATCTCGGCCATGAAGGCGCCGCTGCCCACCTTGACGTCCATGATCAGACCCTGCAGTCCGGCGGCCAGCTTCTTGGATAGGATCGAGGCAGTAATCAGCGGGATGGACTCTACCGTCGCGGTGACGTCGCGGATCGCGTAGAGGCGCTTGTCGGCCGGGGCCAGGTCGGCGGTCTGGCCGATGATCGCGCAGCCGGCCTCGGCGACGGCTCGCCGGAAAGCCTCGATGTCGGGTTGGCTCCGATAGCCGGGGATGGAGTCCAGCTTGTCCAAGGTGCCGCCGGTGTGGCCCAGGCCGCGGCCGGAGATCATCGGCACCGCCGCACCGCAGGCGGCGAGGATCGCGGCCAGCGGTAGGCTCACCTTGTCGCCGACACCGCCCGTGGAATGCTTGTCCAGCACCGGCCGGTCTTCTCCCGACCAGTCCAGCACCCGGCCGGAAGCCATCATGGCGCGGGTCAGGGCGACGCATTCCCCGCGCTCCAGCCCCTGGAAGAAGATGGCCATGGCGAAGGCCGCGGACTGGCCCTCGGTGATCGAGCCGTCGGTGATGCCGGCGACGAAGGCGGCCAAATCCTCGGCCGCCAGCCGTTTGCCGTCCCGCTTGCGGCGGATCACCTCCTGCGGCAGGAAGCCGGCCGCGGCCACTAGCCGGACTCCAGGGCGGCCAGGACGACATCGAGCAGCTTCGAGGCGCCAATCCGGAAATGTGCCGGTGTCACCCAGTCCGCGCCCAGGTGCCGCTCGGCAATGTCCATATAAATCGCCGCGTCCTCGAGGCTGCGGATGCCGCCAGCGGCCTTGAAACCGATCGCGCCGCCGGCCTTCAGGATCACGCCGAGCATGGCCTCCGCCGCTTCGGGGGTCGCGCCGACGGAGGTCTTGCCGGTCGAGGTCTTGAGGACGTCGGCGCCGGCCACGATGGCGTCACGGGCCGCCTCGGCGATCTCGGCCGAGCCGGGAAAGGCCCCGGTCTCGAGGATGACCTTGAGCGAGGTCGTGCCGGCCGCGGCCTTGGCTGCGGAGATGTTCACCTTGGCGGCATTGCGCTCCCCGGCCAGCCAGGCCCGATAGGGCATGACAAGGTCGAGTTCCGTTGCGCCGTCGGCGACGGCTTGCCGAACCTCCGCGGCGACGGACTTGGCCGAACCTTCGCCCTCGGGAAAGTCGATCACGACGGCGATGCCGATCTCGCTGCCGTCCAGGCGTTCGGCCATCTCGGCGGCGAAGTCTGGCCAGGAGCAGACCGCCGCGACCCTGCCGTGGGGCGTGATCGCCTTGGCGCAAAGCCCGGCGATGTCGTCGTCCCGGGCGTCGTTCAGGCTGGTCAGGTCGAGGAGAGGCAGCAGCCGGCGCGCCAGTTTCTGCTGGGGCGTGCTCATTCCTTTTCCTGCTCCAGGAAGAAGGCCTCGGGCAGCAGCTCGCCCAGGGTGAAGCTGCGCCGAATACCCTCGGTGCCCGCGACGTGGATCGGCGTTCCGGCAGCGGCAAACTCGGCCAGGCGTTGGCGGCAGCCGCCGCAGGGCGTGCAGAGGCGCTCGCCCTCGGCCAGGACCAGGACCTCGGCGATTTCGCGGGCGCCGGCCGCGACCATGGCACCGAGAGCGCTGGTCTCCGCGCACTGGCCCTCCGGGTAGGCGGCGTTCTCGACGTTGCAACCGGCGAAAAGCCGGCCGTCGCCGCTGCGGAGGCAAGCTCCAACCCGGAAGCCCGAATAAGGGGCGTGGGCATTGTCCCGGGCCGCCTTGGCCAGGCGGATCATCTCGTCGAGCTCGCTCATTTGTCCTTCACGTAGGGAATGCCGCTGGCCTTTGGCGCAACGGCGCGGCCGACGAAGCCGGCCAGCAGGATCACGGTGAGCGCGTAGGGCAGGGCCTGGATGACCTGGACCGGGATTACGCCGATGCCGGGCAGGGCCACTCCCTGGAGGCGGATCTGCAGCGCATCCGCGAAGGCGAAGAGCAGGCAGGCGGCCACCGTCGGCACCGGCTTCCACTTGCCGAAGATCATCGCCGCCAGGGCCAGGTAGCCCTTGCCCGCGGTCATGTCGCGCACGAAGCCCGCGGCGTGGGCAGTGGAGAGGTATGCACCGGCGACCCCGCAGAGAAAACCGCAGAGCAACATCGCCCGATAGCGCAGCGCGGCCACCGAGATGCCGGCGGTGTCGACGGCGTGGGGGTTCTCGCCGACCGCGCGTAATCGCAGGCCGAAGCGGGTCCGGTAGATCAGCAGCGCGACTAGGGGCAGGATCGCGATGGTGAGGTAGACCAGGATGTTGTGGCCGCTGATCACCTCCGAATAGACCGGGCCTATCAGCGGGATCGGCGCCAGCCATTCGCTCATGGGCAGGTCGAAGCCGATGAAACGTCCCGAACCCTGCAGCGACGGCGTGACCCCGTTGAGGCCGAACCAGGCGACGGCCAGGGTCGGCCCGAGGCCGGCGACCAGGATGTTGATCGCCATGCCCGAGACCACCTGGTTGCCGTTGTGGGTGACGCAAGCATAGGCGTGCAGCGTCGCCAGGGACATCGAGACGACGATCGCGGCGCCGAGCCCGAGCCAAGCCGAGTTGGCGACCGCCGCCATCGCCGCGGCGGCGAAGGCGCCGGCCAGCATCTTGCCCTCCAGGCCGATGTCGATGACCCCGGAGCGCTCGGCGACCATGCCGGCGAAGGCGGCGAGCAGCAGCGGCGTCGCGACCCGTACCGTGGCGTCGATCAGGAGCAGGATCAGGAGGAAGGTCTCGCCCATCAGGCCGTTGCCTCCTGCGGCGCTTCCCGCGATCTCGCCCGGAAGAAGGCGACGATGGGCCGGCGGAAGATGTTCTCCAGGGCGCCGCAGAACAGGATCACCAGGCCCTGGATCACCACCACCATGTCGCTGGTGAAGGTCGGGATCTCGAAGGCCAGCTCGCTGCCGCCCTGGTAGAGGGCCCCGAACAGCAGCGCGGCCAGGATCACCCCGACCGGATGGTTGCGGCCCATCAGGGCGACAGCGATGCCGGTGAAGCCGAAGCCGGCCGAAAATCCGAGCATCAGGCGGTGCTGCGACCCCATGACCTCGTTGATCGCGAGCAGGCCGGCGAGCGCCCCTGACAGGGCCATGGCCAGCATGATGCTGCGTCCGGGCGAGATCCCGCCGTAGCGCGCGGCCTGCTCGTTGGCCCCGGTGCAGCGCAGTTCGTAGCCCCAGCGGCTGCGCCAGAGAAAGAGCCAGACGAGTCCGGCCGCGGCCAGGGCGAGCAAGAAGGTCACGTTGAGCGGCGAGGGCCCGGTCCGCACGCCCAGGGCGCGCAGGACCTCGTGGGCGTAGGGCAGGTGCCCGGCCTCGGCGAAGCGGGCGGTCTGCGGCACCTGCTGGCCCGGCTCGATCAGGATCTCAACCAGCAGGTAGTTGAGCAGGATCGCGGCCAGGAAGTTGAACATGATCGTGGTGATCACGGTGTGGCTGCCGCGCTCGGCCTGCAGGTAGCCGGGCACGAAGGCCCAGAAGCCGCCGAACAGCATGGCGCCCAGCACCGCCAGCGGCAGCAGCAGCGGCCAGGGCAGGTCGCCCAGGGCCAGGCAGACCAGGGCCACGCCCAGGCCGCCGATCAGGGCCTGGCCTTCGCCGCCGATGTTGAACAGGCCGCAGTGGAAGGCGACGGCCACGGCCAAACCGGTGAAGATCAGGCTGGTGGTGTAGAATAGGGTGTAGCCGATCTGGTCCCAGGAGCCGAAGGCGCCCCAGACCAGGGCCTTGAGCGCTTCCCAGGGGTTCTCGCCGACCAGCAGCACGACCACGCCGGCCAGCAGCAGAGCGACCAACAGGTTGACGAGCGGGATCAGCACGAGGTCGACCCAGCGCGGCAGGCCGTCCCCGGTCACGCTGCATCCTCCGAGATCCCCGCCATCAGCAGGCCGATCTTCCGGCGGTCGGCCTCGGCGGTCGGCATCTCGCCGACGATCCGGCCCTCGTGCATGACCACGATCCGGTCGGCCAGGGCCAAGATCTCCTCCAGCTCGGCGGAGACCAGCAGGATCGCCTTGCCGGCGTCGCGCATCTCGATCAGACGGCGGTGGATGAACTCGATGGCGCCGATGTCGACCCCGCGGGTCGGCTGCCCGACCAAAAGCAGGGCCGGGTCGCGCTCGATCTCGCGAGCCAGGACGAGCTTCTGCTGGTTGCCGCCGGAAAAGGAGCCGGTTCGCAGCAGGGGTGAAGCGGGCCGAACGTCGAAGGCCTGCATCAGGCTCTCGCAGTGCGCGACGATCTTGGGCCGCTCGCTCAGCAGGGGGCCGTTGTAGGCGGGGTCGTCATGATAGCCGAGGATCGCCGTTTCGCTGGCGTCGAAGCCGACGATGACGCCCATGCGAAGGCGGTCCTCGGGCACGTGGCCCAGGCCGAGATGCCGCAGCTCTCTCGGATGGGTCGACTGATAGCCCGAGAGGATGCTCCGGCCCTTCAGCTTGACCTCGCCGTCGGTGAAGCCGCGCAACCCGACCAGG
>JASJAL010000050.1 GCA_030067055.1 Kiloniellales bacterium
ACACTGTCCCGTCGGGCTAGGGAATCAAGGAGCGGGATGGACGCGACATGGCAGATCAAGACGGACTCGTCTCCGCCTATCGGATCGACGGCGAGGGCAAGGGACAAGCGATCGGCTGGGACGAGCTGCGCGCGGCCGACGAGAGCGAGGGCTGGACCTGGATCCACCTCGACCGATCAGAGGAACGGGCACGCAGCTGGCTCGCCGAGGAGAGCAGTATCGATCCGCTGATCGTCTCCGAGGCGCTGCTCGACGAGGAGGCGCGGCCGCGCTTCACGGCGGCGGACGACGGGCTGCTGCTGATCCTGCGCGGCGTCAACCTCAACCCCGGGGCCGATCCCGAGGACATGGTATCGCTCAGGATCTGGGCCCAAGCCGGGCGGGTGATCAGCGTCCGGCAGCGCCGTCTTCTGATCATCGACGATATCCGGCGGGCGATCGAAGCGGCGCGGGGCCCGAAGTCACCCGGCGAGCTCATTGCCGCTTTCGCGGAAGGATTGGTCGCGCCCCTCGGCAGGTTCATCTCCGGCCTGGAAGATCGCCTCGACGATATCGAGGACGAGGTCCTGGCCAGCCAGCGCATGGAGCTGCGCGGCGAGCTCAACGCCTTGCGCCGCGAGGGCATCATCTTGAGACGCCACATCGCCCCGCAGCGCGACGCCCTGGCGCAGTTGATCGGCGCCAAGCCCGAGCTCTTCAGGAAGCGCCAGTTGATCCGGCTGCGCGAGGTCGCCGATGACATCACCCGTCACGTCGAGAGCCTGGACTCCGGGCGGGAGCGCGCGGCCGTCGTTCAGGACGAGCTCTCGAACCGGCTGACGGAGCAGATCAACAAGAACATGTACGTCCTCTCGGTCATCGCCGGCGTTTTCCTGCCGCTCGGCTTCGTGACCGGGCTGCTCGGTGTCAACGTCGACGGCATCCCCGGGGACGAGACGCCCTGGGCCTTCGCCGCGCTCTGCGGCCTCATGCTGGCGCTGGTTCTGTTTGAGGTCTGGCTGTTCCGCCGCTTCAAGTGGATCTGAAGGCGGAGGGGACCGGAAGGTGCATGTGCTTGGTCGCAGTTCGGAGCCCGATCGTCAGACTTGGGAGTGCCACTGGCCCCCTTTGCTCTGGACTTCGGCGAGTCCGATCGCGTTAACTGTGGCCACGTCTTAGGGCCAAGCGCCGGCCGCAGCAGCTTTCAGGAACTGCGGCCGATCGGTGGCGGGCGAGGGAGGGTCAAGCTGGCGAGTCGGCATCAATCGGGTTCGGTCCCCGGGCCGGCGGCATTGCGTTCGCCGCTTGGGCGTTCGTCGGCCGGGCGCCGGTTGGTCGCCCTCTTGTTGCTGGCCCTGGCCGGCGCCTGGGGCCTGCGGTCGGGCCCTGGCCTCGCCGAGGAGCAAGCATCGACGGAGCTGACCGCTGCCGAGGTGCAGGAGCTCGCCGCCTCGCTGGTCGTTTCGCTGAGCGACCACGATTTCTCCCAGAAGAAGGCGGTGCTGAAGCGCATCCTAGGCAGTCCCCACGGCTATTTCCGTTTCATCGGCCAGCCCTTCGCACAGGCGGTCTGCCGCCTCTTTGCGGCCGATCTCTACGTACTGGCCAACGTCAACCTGCACGGCGACGCCCATCTCGAGAACTACAGCGTCACCAATCGGCAACGCGGCCTGGCGGATTTCGACGATGCCACCGCCGGGCCCTTCGTCCTCGACCTTGTGCGCTTCGGCGTCTCTCTGCACCTTGCGAGCCGAGCCCTGAATATAGCCGACCAGGCCGACGCCGTCGTCGCCGCCTTCCTGGAGGGCTATCGCAACGGCCTGCAAAACGGCGATGCCATACCGCCCGAACCCCCGCTCGCGGCCCGGATCCGCGCCGGGTTCCCGAGCGGGCGCTGGGAGATGCTGATGAAGGCCTCGATGATCCTGCGATCGATCGAGGACTCGGGCCGCGAATTCGAGCGCGCCGTGCAGCAGTATCTGATCCAGATGAAAGAGGAATATCCCGATCTGCCAGCCGGGTTCTTCGAGATCAAGGACATGGGCGCCTTCAATCTCGGCATCGGCAGTGCGCTCAGCGAGAAGTACCTGATGCGTGCCGAAGGTCCGACCGCGGACCCTGGTGACGACTTGATTCTCGAGGCCAAGGCGGTCCGGGACCTGAAGGGCATAGACTGCGTCCAAAGGCCGAGGGTCGAGGTCGGCCGGATCGCGATCGCTCAAGCGCGTCTGGCCTTCGAACCGCCCCGCTACGTCGGCGCGGTGATCATGCATCCGAAGCTGGGTTTCTCGGAGCGGAAGAAATTCCTGGTCTTTGCCTGGGACGACAACTACAACGAGCTGTCGGTTCCGCAATCCTTCCAAACACCGCAGGACCTCTTCGACGTCGCACGCGACGTCGGGATCCAACTTGGCCGTGGCCATCCCAAGAGCATCGCCGATCCCTATGAAGGGCCCTTGCGCCGCGCGCTCCTCGAGGAGGCTTCGGGCCTCGAGGCCGAAATCCTGGCCGCCATCGCCGACATGACGCGCTGGACGATCGCGGCCTGGGAGAAGGCCCGCGACCAGGCCGCCGCCGCAGGCGGGACCGCAGCCCCCGCCGCCGCCTCGACGTCGATCGCGAAGTAGTCGCGACCGTCTCCGGTCGGGGCGAAGGGCACGACGCGATGGCGGGCCGGTCCGGGGCGGCGTTAGCTTTCATTGCCGGGGGGCGACATGTCATGGAAGACTTCAAGAACCTGATCACGATCGTGACCTACGGGGTGGAGGGCTTCGGTGTGGTCATCATCGTCGTCGGGTCCCTGATCGCGACCTATCGCTTCCTGCGGGACTGGCGAAGCAAGACCGCGGAGGCGAGCTATCACGATTACCGCAAGTTGGTCGGCCGCTCGATCATCCTCGGCCTGGAGTTCCTGATCGCCGGCGACGTGATCCGCACGGTGATCGTGTCGCACACGCTGGCGAACGTTGCCGTCCTCGCCCTGGTGGTCGTGATCCGCGCCTTCCTCAGCTTCACGCTCGCCTTGGAAATCGAGGGACGTTTCCCGTGGCAAAAGGAGACCAAGGCGGAAAGCGGGTAGGCCGGTGGTCCCTGCTGGGCGAGGGGCAATGCCATGTTGCGACTGTGGCGTCGGTGATTGGATAGACGAGGTGCGGTTGCAGGCATAGGGGTTGGGAACGAATAGCAGTCGGGAGAGGGTGATTGGCTCCCGTGGAGGCCGCGACCTACATCGACCTGGACCTCTATCCGATCGGCGACCCCAACACGACGGGCTATCGCCGCCTGGTCTCCAAGGTTCGTACGGAGCTGGCTGAGGACGGCTGCGCGGTCCTGCGCGGATTCATTCGCGGGGAGCGGGTCAGGGACCTCGCGCGCGAGGCCGAAGCGGTCGCCGGCAAGGGTCACCGATCCTTCTGCCGCACCAACGCCTATTTCACGAAAGATCGGCTCGATCTTCCCAAAAGCCATCCGCTGCGCCGCTTCTACGACCGCTCCAACGCTTTCGTGCCGGCCGACAACTTCGGCGCGAACAGCATCCTACGCGCGATCTATGAATGGCCGCGCTTCCCGAGCTTCATCCAGGCGGCGCTGGGCGAGACCCGTTTCTACCGCTATGCCGATCCACTGGCCGACGTGATCATCAACGTGGTCGAGGAAGGCGAGGGCTTCCCCTGGCACTTCGATACCAACAACTACACCGTGACCCTGGCGATCCAGAACGGCGTCGAAGGCGGCGAGTTCGAGTACTGTGCGAACCTGCGGACCCCGACCGAGGAGAACTATCCGGAGGTGCAGGCGGTTCTGGACGGCGTGAGCCGGCGCCCCAAGACCTTGCGGCTCGGCGCGGGCGATCTGCAGATCTTCAAGGGCCGCCATTCGCTGCACCGGGTCAAGCCGGTCAAGGGCGCGCGCAAGCGCTTCGTCGGGATCTTCTCCTTCGTCGAGGAGCCGGGCATGGTCGGTAGCCCGGAGCGCACCCGCCAGCTCTACGGACGGGTCCTGCCGATCCACGAAGCCCGCGCCGGGCGGCGCGCCGACCGGCTCGTGGACTGAATCCGCGCTGCTTTCCCGTCGGGAAAGAAAAAGGGGCGCGGCCCGCGACGGCCGCGCCCCTGGATCGTGTCCCTCGACCGGCCTCAGGTGCTGGTCAGGTCGTGGCTGGCGAAGGGCAGGCTGCGCAGGCGCCGGCCCGTGGCGTTGTAGACCGCGTTGGCGACCGCCGGTCCGATCGGTGGCACCCCTGGTTCGCCGACGCCGGTCGGGGCCTCCGTCGAGTCGACGATATGGACCTCGACTGCTGGCATCTCCTCGATGCGCAGCGGCAAGTAGTCGTGGAAGTTCGACTGCTCGACCCGGCCGCCGTCCAGGGTGATCGCGTCGTGCAGGATCGCCCCAAGGCCGTAGCCGATGCCGCCTTCCATCTGCGCCACGATCACGTCCGGATTGATCGCCCGGCCGCAGTCGACCGCACAGACCACCTTGTCGACCCTGATGGCGCCGTCGCCGTCGATCGAAACCTCGGCGGCCTGGGCGACGAAGGATTGGAAGGATTCGTGCACCGCGATGCCGATGCCCTTGCCCTTGGGCATGGACTTGCCCCAGCCGGCCTTCTCGGCCGCGAGCTTCAGCACGGCCGCATGGCGCGGATGGTCCTTCAGCATCTCCAGCCGGAATTCGACAGGGTCCTTTCCGGCCGTCTCGGCCAGCTCGTCGAGGAAGGTCTCCACCGTGTAGGCGGTATGGGTCGAGCCGACCGCGCGCCACCATAGCACCGGCACCTTGACGTCGGTGGTGTGCAGGTCGACGAGGATATTGGGGATAGCGTAGGGCAGGTTGCTCGCACCCTCGACCGAGGTCTGGTCGACGCCGTTCTTGACCAGGCCGCCTTCGAAGGGCGTGCCCTTGACGATCGACTGGCCAACGATGCGGTGCTGCCAACCGACCAGCTTGCCCTCGGCGTCCAGGCCGGCACGGATCGTGTGGTAGTACATCGGCCGGTAGCGGCCGCCCTGGATGTCGTCCTCGCGGGTCCAGATCACCTTGACCGGGGCCCGGCCGCCGATCGCCTTGGCGACCATGACCGCCTCGCCGACCATGTCGGAGTCCGGCGTCGCCCGGCGGCCAAAGCTACCGCCGGCCAGCAGCGTATGGACCTGGACTTTCTCCGGCGGCAGGCCGGTGATGGCGGCGGCCGTCGCGTGGTCCCCGGTTTGGAGCTGCGAGCCTGTCCAGATTTCGCAGGAGTCGGGCTTCAGCTCGACCAGGCAGTCGAGCGGCTCCATCGGGGCGTGGGCCAGGAAGGGATACTCGAAGCCCGCCTCGAGGACCTGTGCCGCGCCGGCCAGGCTCGCCGCCGCGTCACCCTCCTGGCGGGCGACAGCCCCGGGCTTCTCGGCCAGCTCCTTGTACTGGGCCATGATCTCGGCGCTGCCACGGGTCTCGGCCTGAGTGTCGTCCCATTCGACTTCGAGAACGTCGCGGCCGTTCTTGGCGGCCCAGAAGCCTTCGGCCACCACGGCCACGCCGCGCGGGGTCTCGACCACGTCGGTCACGCCCTTGACCGCCTTGGCGGCCTCGGCGTCGAGGCTCTTCACCTTGCCGCCGAAGCGGGGCGGACGCGCGATCAGCGCGGTCAACATGCCGGGCAGGGTCATATCCATGGTGAACATGGCCTCGCCGCGGGTCTTGGCGCGGGAGTCCAGCCGCGGCACCCGGGTGCCGATGAGGCTGAAGTCCTTCGGGTCCTTCAGCCTGACCTCGGCCGGCGTCGGCAGGCTCGCCGCCTTCTCGGCCAAGGCGCCGAATCCGCTGCTCTTGCCGCTGCCGAGGTGGCGGACCTGGCCCTTCTCGACCGTGATCTCGGTGTCCGGCACGCCCCAGGTTTGGGCCGCCGCCTCGACCAACAGCGCGCGGGCCACGGCGCCGGCCTGGCGGAGCTGGTCGTAGGAATTGGCGATGCTGGAGCTCCCGCCGGTACCCTGGAAAGGACCCCAGTGCAGGTTGTTGTAGATCTCGGCATTCGCGGGGGCCGCCTCGACCCGGACCTGCTTCCAGGCGGCATCGAGCTCTTCGGCCAGGATGGTCGCGAGACCGGTGTAGCTGCCTTGGCCGAACTCGATGTGCTTGGAGAGGATCGTGACGCTGTCGTCCGCGAGGATGCGCACGAAGGCGTTAGGCGCGAAATCCCCTTCGCTGGAAACCGCCTTTGCGGCGCGCAGGGGCAGCCGCAGGCCGATGACCAGGCCGGCGCCGGCGACGGCACCAGTCTTGAGGAACTGGCGGCGCGAGGGCCGGGCCGCTTCGGTGATCCTGTGCAGCATGGCCTCAACCCTCCATCGTCTTGGCCGCCTGGTGGATGGCGGCGCGGATCCGGACGTAGGTGGCACAGCGGCAAACGTTGCCGCTCATCGCGGCGTCGATGTCCTCGTCGCTGGGCTTGGGGTTCTCCTCCAGCAGGGCGACGGCCGACATGATCTGGCCGGACTGGCAGTAGCCGCACTGGACCACGTCCAGGGATTCCCAGGCGGCCTGGACCGCCTGCGCGGCCTTGCTGCCGACCCCCTCGATCGTCGTGATGCTGGCGCCCTCGACGTCGCCGATCGCGGTCGAGCAGGACCGGATCGGGCTGCCGTCGAGATGCACGGTGCAGGCGCCGCAAAGCGCCACGCCGCAACCGAACTTGGTCCCGGTCAGCCCCAGTTCCTCGCGGATCACCCAGAGCAAGGGCGTGTCCGGCTCGGCCTTGACCTCCCGGGCTTCGCCGTTGAGGACGAATTGAACCATCGATGTAGACTCCCTTTTGACCTCGCTGCAGGCTGCAGCAAGGCAGTGTTCGCGCGTTCCCCATTCTTGTTGTTATGGCCGGCCGCTTGCACGCTGCGGTCGATCAGCCTTCGAATATACTTGGGCGAAAGAGACGCAATTGCAAGAAGACGCTGCCGCCGTCACCGAAGCGTCACCGAGGGGCGGCCGACCCTAGGCGACGCCCGCTCACACCTCTTTCTGCAGGCGACCCTCCCAACGGAAAATCCGGCCGATCTTTTCCCAGAACTCGGGGCCTGCGGCCAGAAAGGCGGTGACGAAGGCCAGGTCGCCGACGACCAAGGCCGATTGGTTCGTCAGCTCTTGGGGAAGGAAATCCCCGAGGTAAACGTAGATGTACCAGCCCAAGTAGGTCGCCATCATGACCGTCACGCAGGTGTAGTAGCGGACCTTGGATGTAGGTTTGGTTGGCAGCAGGCTTCGAAGCGCGGAGAAAATCCGGCTGGTAAAGATCGCGAGCGTGTCCTTGCCGAGAAAGACGGCAGCGATCACCAACGCCACCTCGGGGCCGCCTAGGGACAGGGCGCCGAAGATGAACGCCTTGAGCTCGATCGATAGATCGAGCGGCAGGACCAAGAGTCCGAAAACCGGCATGACCATCGCCAGGCCGAGAAAGCTCAGGCCGGTGTAGTAGCGCCAGTCTCGCCGGATGGCGGCTCGAGGCGTCTCGACGGGGGCGGGTTGGCTCATGACTCGTCCCTTTCCGCGGGTAATCTGTCGCTGCCGGCGGGGGAGGATACAGGATCACGCAAACAACGTCTTCGGGTCAGACGACGCAGCTAGCTACGTCCTCCAAGCGACGTCGGTTTTCGAAAACGTCGAGTGATGGAAGTGCCGGCGCAGTTCCCCTACCGCCACGTATGACGGGGCCGCAGAATACTTAGGGCAGGTCAGAGCGTCTGGTGCCGGGCCCGGGAGCCGCGTTCGATGGCGGCGGCCGCGAGGCGACCCACCTGCAGGCGATGGCGCAGCATCTCCAGCAGGCGCAGCTCTTCCTGGGTCGCCTTGCCGTCGGCGGCGGCGACGTCGCAGGCGATAGCGTAGGCGGTCTCGCGCAGCCGTTCCGGCACGCTTTCGGCGATGATCTCGAGCGCCTTGTCGAGACCCTGATCGTCGCCCAGCAGCTCGGCACATTTCTTCGCGGTCTTGGGCAAGCTGTCCGGATCGTAGTCGCGGAACACCGGCAGGTAGCGGACGATCTCGCCCATGGACTTGAGCTCGGAGTCGGTCATGTTTCGGTCCGCGGCGGAGACCAGGACCATGGTGTAGATCAGGGCGGAATGCGTGTCGGCCATCGATGCTCACTCGTTGCCAGGGTGGAGGCGCCGCGCTGCGGCTGGCGGCGGAACCTAAGCGCCGCTACCCGCCCGCGTCAACCATCTGCTGCCGCGCCTCAATAGCCCTTCAGGAAGTCGCGGGTTGCAGAGACCGCGTCGGCCAGGCCGAGGCGCTGGACCTCGGCCGCTTCCGGGAAGGCGCCGAGAAGGCGCGAGGGCAGGGCGGGGTCGAGAAGGACGAAGACGCCGCGGTCGTCGGCGCGCCGGATCAGGCGGCCGAAGGCCTGCTTCAGGCGCAGCCGGGCCAGGCTGTCGTCATGGGCGCGGCCGCCGAAGACCCGGCGCCGGGCCTTGTGGCGGATGTCCGGGCGCGGCCAGGGCACCCGGTCGAAGACGATCAGGCGCAGCGAGCGACCCGGCACGTCGATCCCGT
This sequence comes from Kiloniellales bacterium, assembly GCA_030067055.1. Next base: position 8,512 of record JASJAL010000050.1, read on the forward strand.
CGCGCACCGCGTCGGTGCCCAGCAGGCAGGCGTCTTCCTCGCTGCGGAAGATGTCGATCAGGGTCGCGGTGTCCATGCCCTCGATGTGCTGGCCGTAAAGCGGCAGCCCGGCGGCGTCGATCGCCGGCGCGATGATCTGGTGGACCGCGCGCAGTCGGGCGATGGCGGTGAAGAGGCCCAGCGCGCCGCCGCCCGCTGCCAGGAAGAGCTCCCGGTAGGCGGCTGCGACCTGGGCCCGGTCGTCCTTGCGGACATCGCCGACCACCAGCACCCGGGTCGCCGCAGCGTAGTCGAAGGGCGAGGCGACCTGGGCCCGGATCGCCGGGGCCGGCAGGTGCGCCGCGCCGCTGCGCGCCTCGGCGGCGGCCCAGTCGGCCTCGCTGTCGCCGCTGCCGTCGGTCAGGGTCGCCGAGGTCACGACCAGGCCCTGGGCGTGGCGCATCAGGATCTCGGCCAGGGGCCGGGTCGGGTCGATCCAGTGGCGGTGCATGCCGACGTCGAGGTCGCGGCCCTCGCGGCGCTCGACCCCGAACCAGTCGACGAAGTCCTCCGGGGTCTCGGCGCCCAGGCTGTGCAGCATGCCGCGCCAGGCCGCGAGCGTGCCGCGGCGCCGGGCCAGGCCGCGGCAGATGCCGTCGATGCGCCGCCGGGTCTCGCTGTCCAACTCGGCCGAGTCGTCGTCGAGCCGCGCGGCCAGCTCCGCCTCCAGCTGGGTCAGGGGCCGCTCCAGCTCGGCCAGCGCGGCGTCCAGGCGGTGGCCGGCGTCGAGCACGCCCTCGCCCAGCGGCCGGACCTCGGCCTCCAGGCTGTAGGGATCCTGCGGCCTCTCGACCCTGGCATAGACCTGCTGGCGGACCCGGGCGAGGAAGGCCTCGGCAGGGCCCTGCGGCGCGGCGCCGGCGACCCGCTGGCCCCAGCCCTCGGCCGGCAGGCAGCGGGCGGCGCGCAGCACCTGCTCCAGAAGATCGGCGGTCGACGCGTCGCCGGCGGCCAGGTCCTCGATGCGCCGCCTCAGGCCGCGCAGGCGGCTCGGCTGGCGGCTGGTCTCGACCCCGCGCAGCCAGCGGCGCAGCTCGTGGCCGTCCTGGCCGGAGAGGTGGGCGGCGAAAGCGGCATCGGCGGCGCCGAAGAGGTGATGGCCCTCGTCGAAGACGTAGCGCAGCGGCAGGCTGCCCTCCTCGCTGCCGAGCACCGCCTGGATCATGACCAGGGCGTGGTTGGCGATGACCAGGCGGGCGCGCCGAGCCCGGCGCACGCCTTTCTCGATGTAGCACTTTCCGTAGTGGGCGCAGGCGGAAAAGACGCATTCGCCGCGGCGATCGGTCAGGCCGAGAGTCCGGCCGCGGCCCAGCAGCTCGGGCAACCAGCCCGGGAAGTCGCCGCCGACCATGTCGCCGTCGCGGCTCCTGAGCGCCCAGCGCGCCATCAGGCCGAGGGCGACGGCGTCTCGGGGCCGCGCGGCCAGGCCGCCCAGGGCCTCCTCCAGGTTCAGCAGGCAGAGGTAGTTCTCCCGGCCCTTGCGGACCACGACCCGGCGCGCCTTGGTCGCCGGCTCGGGATAGAGCCGGTCGAGCTCGCCGTCGATCTGGTGCTGCAGGTTGCGGGTGAAGGTCGAGAGCCAGACCGTGCCGCCGTTGCTCTCGGCCCAGAGGCTGGCGGGGGCGATGTAACCCAGGGTCTTGCCGACCCCGGTCCCGGCCTCGGCCAGGACCGCGATCGGCTCGCCGGCCTTCTGCCGGGGCTGGAAGGCCTGGGAGACGGCCGAGGCGTAGTCGGCCTGCTCGGGCCGGGCCTCGGCGTTCTCGCCCAGCAGCTTGGCCAGGCGGGCCCGGGCGTCGGCGGCGCTGACCGGCGTGTGGCCGGGCGGCGGCTCGGGCGCGTGGTCCGACCACTCGCCCAGGCGTTCCCAGACCCTGAGGCCGGCACCGGCCCGCGGGGCGTCGCCCTCGCCGGCGGCGAAGCCGAGGGCGCCGACCACCGCTGGTCCCCAGGGCCAGCCGCCGCTGGCCATGGTCCAAGCGACCGCAAGGGCGTCGCGCCCTTCGCCGCGGGCCCGCAGCTCGGCCAGCAACTGCGCGGCGGCGCGTTGCAGGAAGCCGGCGGCCCGTGCCGGGTCCTGGGGCGGCTCCAGGCCGAGCGCCGTGGCCATGCCGCGAGGCGTCGGCGTGCAGAAGGCGGCCGGGCGGACGAAGGCGAAGAGCTCGAGCAGGTCGAAGGCGGCGAAGGGGTTGCAGCCCAGGCGTCGGATCGTGGCCGGCAGGTGGCAGACCAGGGGCCGGGAATCTCGGGCGCGCTCGACAGCCTCGGCGTGGCTCAGCTCGCCACCGCCGCCCGCAGCCAATCCGCCGGCCTCCAGCCAGTAGGCGCTGCGCAGCCCGGCGATCAGGGCCGGCCGCGTACGGGGGTCGGATTTTCCGCCGGAATCGGCCGGTGCCGGGTCTGCGGTCATGACGACTCGCAGTATAGCGGCCGCCGCCGAGGGGCGTCACGCCGCCCCAGGGCCTAGTTCTGACACTGGCGCCGAGGGCCCGGCTTGTGTAAGGACTTGGCCCGGGGAGTATCAGGAGCCCTGAGTCGGTTGATCCTCGAAGACCACGAGCTCGAACGGCTGCTCGCCGGCGAGAAGGCTGCCTGGGACCGCTTCGTCGCCCGGGCCGCCCCGGTCATCTTCGGTGCCGTGCGCCGCCGGCTGGAGCCGGCCGGACGCCTGGCCGACGCCGAGGACGTGGCCCAGGACGTCTTCATCAAGCTCTGCAAGTCCGACTACCGGGTGCTCAAGACCTACGATTCCGCGCGCGCGCGTTTCTCGACCTGGCTCACGGTGATCGCCTCGAGCACCGCGATCGACCACCTCCGGCGCCTCAAGAAACCGGCGGACTCCCTCGACGTGGTTCCGGAAGCCGAGCTGTCCGTGGAGGCCAAGGAGCCGGCCTGGCTGAAGATCCCGCCGGGCCTGCTCTCACCCCGCCAGACCCTGGTCCTGGAGCTGCTCTACCAGAAGGACCTGACCCCGGCCGAGGCGGGCGAGGTGCTGGGCGTCGATCCCCAGACCGTACGCTCCATGCACCACAAGGCGCTGACCAAGCTGCGGGCGCATTTTTCCGAGGAAACAGAGGGATAAACGTCGAGTTTCCGGCGTATAATGGGTTACACGAGGGGGAGATGACCGACGATCGATTTGAGACCGAGGAAGGCGAGACAGCCATGACGGCCGAGAACAGGGCGCTTTGGCAGAAGGCGCGCAACGGCTGGACCGGAGGAAGCCAGGCAGCGGACGACGTGGATCCGCTGCTTCTGGCCGCCTACCTCGATGGCCAGCTGGATGCCGATGAGGCCGCGGCCCTGGAGGCCCGGCTCGCCGCCGACCCTGTGGCCCTCGACCTGATGGCGTCGTCGCGGGAGGCCCTGGCGGCCGGTCCCGCGGAGGCGGTGCCCGAGACCCTGCTGCGGCGCGCGGAAGATCTGGTGCGGCCCGCGCCGGTGACACCGCGCAAGGGCCTGCTGGCCGGCCTGATGGCCGCGGTCTGGGTGCCGAACCAGGCGGCCTGGGTCGGCTTCGCAGTGGTCCTCCTGGTGGCCTCGGTCACCGGCTACGAGCTCGGTCAGACCAGCCTGGACAACGCCGCCACGGTCGCTTCGGTGCTGGGCCGCGAGGTCACGCTTGGCCTGGATCCCTTGACCGGGCCGCTGCTCTAAGGACGAAGATCATGCGCAGACTCCCCTGGCTGCTTCTGGCAGTCTCCGTCGTGCTCAACCTTTCGATGGTGGCGGGCTTCGTCATGACCGAACAAAAGGTCAGCCGCGTCGCCGATCCGGCGGTCCGGCCGGTCGAGGTCTCCAAGGCCCTCGCCCTGACGCCGGAGCAGCTCGAGGCCTTCACGAGCTTGCAAGACAGCCTCCAGGAACGGCGGGCGATGTTCCGCGAATACATGGAACCGGTCCGCCGTGCCATGACCGATACCTTGGTCGAGGAGAGCTTCGATCGCGAGGCCTATCGCAATGTCATCTCCAAGCGGCGCGAGGTGCGCGAGGAGTTCTTCTTGCAGATCGGCGAGGAGCTGCACGACTTCCTGCAGACCCTGAGCCCCGAGCAAAAGGCCCGCTTCAAGGACCTTTCGCGGGAGCGCAACTTCCTGCGCCGCTTCATGGGCAACACGCCCAAGGTCCGCAACGCCTCGTCCGACGGCTAGGCCGAAGGGGCGAGATTTTCTTACCAACAAATGGCGGCTGAGTTCTCGATCGTGAGGAGAAGCGGGTAGCGCCAGATGACGCCGGAGCTCGAAGTCCTCGAACAGGTTCTCGACAGCGAATTGCCGCTCGATGTGATTGCCGGCCTCTTCATTGATCAGGACCGGTGTCGCCGGGCCATTCGCGCCATGGTGAGCGACGGCGAAGTGATTGTCGTCGGCCCGGAGGGGCTGGCACTGCCGCCTTGGCGCTATCGTGAGCTCGAAGGCAATCCGGCATTTTGGGCGAGGGGCACGCCCTATCGCCTGTCGATCACAGAAGCCGGTGCCGACCGTATCGCTGGGCACAACTAGGGGCGGCAAAAACCCCGGCCCTTGGCGAATTCCCTGTGTCGCGGCAAGTTGATTGCCGGCAGTCGGTCCGGACCAGCGGATCGAATCTCGCCTATCCGATCACTCTTGCGGCACTCACTGCCGCAATTGGGAGTCCGCGGGAATGACCGCCTACCTGTTCTGGCACCGCCCCTTTTCAGATGTGGCTCAAGACGCTTACGAGGCCGCGCTCGTTGACTTTCACCGCGCGCTGGTCGCGCGCGGCTGTCCGGGCTTCGAGGGCTCGGCAAGCTACAGGATCTCCGCGACGCCCTGGCTCGGCGGCCGGGCGGGCTACGAGGACTGGAACTTCGTGGAATCCTCGGCCGGCTTGGACCCGCTGAACCAAGCGGCAGTCGCGCCCGAGATGTGGGACGTCCACGCCGGCATCTCCGGCAATACTGAGGTCGGGCACGGCGGGATCTACTATCACATCCTGGGCGAGGCCGACCCGCGGGTCCTGACCCGGACCGCCTGGCTGACCCGGCCGCGCGGCATCCGCTACGAGGCACCGCTTCGAGAGATTGTTGCGCAGGTCGAGAGCCCGGTCAGCGTTTGGCGCAAGCAGATGGTCCTCGGACCCGCGCCCGAGTTCGCGTTGCTCGGCGACGCCGGCCTCGCGCTCGATCTGCCGGAAGGCTGGACGGCGCAGATCGTCGAGCGGAGCCTCTTGCAGCACGGACGCGTCAGCGGGTAGGGCTCCGCCAGGCCACCGTCAAATCCGGCGCCGGCCCTCGGCGAAGACCTGGGTCCAGGCCAGGATACGGACGCTCTTGCGCAGGCCGCTGGGCCAGAAGGGATCGTCCTCGACCAGGGCCTGGACCTCGGCGGCGCTCACGGCCTCGACCAGCCAGAGGCCGCCCGCGGCCGCGCCGGCGCCGTCCTTGAGCGGGCCGGCGGCCCTTATCTGCGTCGCTTTGCCTTCGAGGAAGTCCAGATGCGCGGGCATCAGCCGGGCGCGCGGATCGACCTCGAGGTCGGGGTTGTCTTCGAAGATCACGGCGAAAAGCATTTCGACCTCGCTTGGGCTTGCCGTCGAAGGGCTATTCTCTGCTCTGCGAAAATCCGGTAACAAGGAGATAAATTGAGCCATTGAAGCGAGATTTTGCGCCCCCTCGATTGGAACGATCTGCGCTACCTGCTCGCGGTGGCCCGCGGCGGCACCCTGGCCGGCGCCGCCAAGGCGCTGGGTGTCGACGACTCCACCGTCTCGCGCCGGGTCGCGCGGCTCGAGGCGCGGATTGAGGCCCGGCTCTTCGAGCGCGCCGGCGACGGCCGCTTACGTCCGACCCCGGCCGGCGCGGCGGCGGTGGAACGGGCGGAGCGGATGGAGCTGGAGGTCGAGGGGCTGCGCGACAGCGTCACCGGCGCCGACACGGTCTGCGCCGGCACGGTCCGCCTGACCTCAGTGCCCTTGCTGGTCAACCGCCTGCTGGTGCCGGCCCTGCCCGGTCTGTTGGATCGGCACCCGGCTCTGCACCTGGAGCTGGTCGCCGATCCCTCGGACCTCAGCCTCCGGCGCCGCGAGGCGGACATGGCGCTGCGCCTGGCCCGGCCGCGCAGCGGTGGGCGCAGCGTCCTCGCCCGGCGAATCGGCCGGCTGCGCTACGAGGTCTATGCCGCTACGTCGCTGCCCGCCGCAGACGCGGCGGCCCTGCCCTGGGTGACCTACGACGAAGCCTTCGCGCACCTGCCACAGGCCCGCTGGATCGGCGCCGACATCGAGTGCGGCGGCACGGCGGCCCGCTTCGTGGTCAACGACGGCGAGGCCCTGGTCGAGGCGGTCGCGGTCGGGCTCGGCAAGTCGCTCCTGCCCAGCGCAGTCGCCGCGCGCGACCCGCGTCTGGCCCGCCTCGTGGCCCCAGACGGCAAGTCGATCCTGGAGCGCGAGCTCTGGCTGCTGCTGCACAGGGAGCTGCGCGGCCTGGCCCGCATCGAGGCGGTCTCGGACTGGCTCTCCGGGCTAGTGGCGAAGGCGGGATAGGGCCAGCATGGAGGGGCAACGCCGAGGCCTGCAAACCTGCCCTAAGCCTTGCCGAAGGCCATGAGCAGAAAGGTGTATTCCTCGGCGACCTCGTGGAGGCTTTCGTAGCGGCCGGACTTGCCGCCGTGGCCGGCGCCCATGTTGGTCTTGAGCAGCAGCAGGTTGTCGTCGGTCTTGGTCGCTCGCAGCTTAGCCGCCCACTTGGCCGGCTCCCAGTAGGTCACCCGCGGATCGTTGAGACCGGCGGTGATCAGCAGCGGCGGGTAGGCCTGGGCGCTGATCCGGTCGTAGGGCGAATAGCCGCGGATCAGTTCGAAGGCCGCCTGGTCGGTGATCGGGTCGCCCCACTCCGGCCACTCCATGGGAGTCAGCGGCAGGCTGTCGTCCAGCATGGTGTTGAGCACGTCGACGAAGGGCACGTGGGCGACCGCCGCCCGCCAGAGCGCGGGCTCCGCGTTGACCGAGACGCCCATCAGGGTGCCGCCGGCGCTGCCGCCCGAGATCGAGATCCCGCCCTCGGTGGCGTAGCCCTCGGCGATCAGGTGCCGGGCGCAGTCGGCGAAGTCGTTGAAGGTGTTCTCGCGCTTGTCGAGCTTGCCGTCCTCGTACCAGTGGTAGCCGAGCTCGTCTCCGCCGCGAATGTGGGCGATGGCGTAGGCGAATCCCCGGTCTAGGAGGCTGAGGCGCGCGGTCGAGAAGCTCGGCGGCATGCCCATGCCATAGGCGCCGTAGCCGTAGAGGTGCAGCGCGCCCGAGCCGTCCGTCGGGAAGTCCTTCGCGTGGACCAGGGAGATCGGCACCGTCGTCCCGTCGCGCGCGGTGGCGAGCAGCCGCTTGGTGACGTAGCGCTCGGGATCGTAGCCGCTGGGGATCTCCTGGACCTTGCGGGTCTCGAGCTGACGGGTCGCGAGGTCGTAGTCGAAGACCGTCGGCGGCGTGACCATCGAGGTGTAGACCAGGCGCAGGCGGTCGATGGCGAACTCGGGGTTCTGGCCCAGGCCGGCGGC
>JASJAL010000299.1 GCA_030067055.1 Kiloniellales bacterium
GCGGCCAGGACCTGGGCGACCTCTTCCTTGGCACGCACGTTGTAGGCCAGGACCACACCCCTGAACCCTTCGGCCGCGGGCGGCACCTGGGCGTCCTTCGCCAGCTCGTCCCAAGGGTAGAGGCAGAGGGTCATGCCGTGCAGGTCGTAGGCGACGATGCTCGCGGCTTCCTCGCCTTCGTTTGCGATCTGCCAGCCCAGGGCGTCGTAGAAAGCTCGGGCGGCCACGAGGTCTCTAACGCCGAGCGTGACGATGCTGATGCGTTGCTCCAAGGTCCGCGGTCCTTTCGGGTTTCAGATGCGGAGACTTCGCCTAGATTACCCTCTCCTCCCTTTGGGAGATGGGCCGCTCCCATGATTCGCCAACTATTGATTTGTCATGACCTTCGACTCGCCCGACTTCGTCCCTCGCTTTCCCTGGCTGGGCGGCGATCTGCAGACCCTGCGGAACTTCATCGTCCGGCCGCGGTACGACCTGGCGCGCTGGCCGGGTCGGCGGATCGAACTGGCCCTCGAAGACGGGTCCGGCGATCGCTTGCTCGGGGTGCTGCACGAGAACCAGGACGAGGCCGGGCCGCTGGTGGTCCTGGTGCACGGCCTGACCGGCTGCCAGGACAGCTTCTACGTCCTTGGCACGGCGCGGCACTTTCTCGAGCAGGGCTATCCGGTGCTGCGCCTCAACCTGCGCGGCGCCGGCCCGGGCCGAACCTTGGCCCGGGGGGGTTACAACGCCGGCAGCAGCGCAGACTTTGCCGCGGCGCTGCGGGCGCTCGGTCAACTGGATGCGCGGCTGCTGGGCCGGGGCCTGACCCCGATCGGCTATTCGCTCGGCGGCAACATGCTGCTCAAGTTCCTGGCCGAGGAGGGGCGGGACTTCCCGATCGTCGCTGCCGCCAGCGTCTCCGCACCGATCGACCTCAAGGCGACCCAGGTCCGGATCATGGCGTCGCGCAACCGGCTCTATCACGCCTACCTGCTGTCGCGCATGAAGGCCGAGTTGCTGGCCACACCGGACGGAGTCCCGGCGGAGGTCGCGCGAAGCGCGCGGCAGAGCCGCAACATCTTCGAGTTCGACGATGCCGTCGTCGCGCCGGCGGCCGGCTTTCTCGGGGCCGAGGACTACTATGCGTGTTGCTCGGCGCAAGGCTTCCTGCCCGGCGTCGAGGTCCCGGTGCTGCTGCTCCACGCACGCGACGATCCCTGGATTCCGCCTGCCGCTTACGAGGATGCAATCGGCGTCGCGAATGCCAACTTGGAGGTTCGTCTGGTTCCAGGTGGCGGCCATGTCGGGTTTCACGGCGAGGGCAGCCGGACGGCCTGGCACGACCGCAGCATTGCCGCTTTCCTTCGAGCGCGACTGAAAGGCTGAGACCTCAGGCCGACGACCCATTGCCGTCCTGGACAGGGGGCCGCGGATGGGTTTTCCTTGAATACTGGTGGTAATCCGCACACATCACAGCGCAGGACTGTGCAACACCACGGCTGCCGGCCGCGCGGACTGCGGCCGCATTGATCGAAGGGGAGAGATATGACTTTGAGGATTGGCGATACCGCACCGGATTTCGAGGCCGAGACGACGGCGGGCAAGATCAAGTTCCACGACTGGGGTGGGGATTCCTGGGTGATCCTGTTTTCGCATCCCAAGGACTTCACGCCGGTCTGCACGACCGAGCTCGGCTACATGGCTCGCCTCAAGCCCGAGTTCGACCGTCGCAATACCAAGATCATCGGCCTCAGCGTCGATCCGGTCGGTGACCACGAGCGCTGGGCCCGGGACATCGAGGAGGTGACCGGCGGCAAGGTCAACTATCCAATGATCGGCGACAGCGACCTCAAGGTCGCCAAGCTCTACAACATGCTGCCGGCCGATGCCGGCGACAGCTCTGAAGGGCGGACGCCGGTCGACAACGCCACGGTGCGCAACGTTTTCGTGGTCGGCCCGGACAAGAAGATCAAGCTGATCATCGCCTACCCGATGAGCACCGGGCGGAACTTCGACGAGGTCCTGCGGGTCCTGGATTCGATCCAGCTGACCGCCAAGCACCAGGTTGCCACGCCGGTGAACTGGCAGCAGGGCGAGGAGGTCATCATCGTTCCTGCGGTCTCCGACGAGGCCGCCAAGGAGAAGTTCCCGGACGGCTGGAAGGCGCCCAAGCCCTACCTCCGGATCGTCCCGCAACCGAAGGACTGATCGCTCGATCAGGTGCAGGCGCGGGCCATTCCGGCCCGCGCCTGCCTCGCCGCCGGCTCAGGTGGCCTTGCCGCGTTCGGACAGCCAGATGCCACCGAGCACCAGTGCGAGCGCGACGGCATGGAAGGTCTCGAAGGGCTCCTGCAGGAACACGACCGCGAAGATCGAGGCGAAGACCGGGACCAGGTTGACGAAGATCCCGGCGCGGCCCGGTCCGATCAGTTGGACGCCGCGCATGAAACAGAGCTGTGCCAGGAATGAGGGGAAGAGGGCGACGAGGACCACGATGACCCAGCCGGTCGCGGTCGGCCAGATGAGACCACCGACCGCAGCCTCGACCAGGGCGAGGGGCAGGGAGGTCACCAGTGCCGCCATCGCCATGATCGTGAAGAGGCCGAGCGAGGAGACCTCGGGGCGGCGGCGCAGACCGACCGTGTAGCCGGCGTAGAGCAGGCAGGCCAGCAGCATCAAGGAGTCGCCGGGATTGATTGCCAGGGCGGCCAGGCGCGCCAGCTCGCCGCCGGAGGCCACGGTGGCAACCCCGACCAGGGTGACCAGGACCCCGGCGACCTGCAGCGCCCGGACCCCTGTGCGATAGGCGGCGAAGACGCCCAGAAGCACGAAGACCGGGATCGAGCCCTGGAGGATCCCGATGTTGACGGCGGTGGTCGAATGGGCCGCGACGTAGAACAGCGCGTTGAAGGCGGTGAAGCCCAGGGCGCCCATGGACAGGACGAAGGGCAGGCGGCGGCGCAGCACGGGCCAGTCGCGGCGCAGCGCCTCGCGGGCAAAGACCAGGAGCAGCAGAACCACGCCGAGCCAGCGGAAGGCGACCAGCGCCATGGGCGAGATTTCGCCCACGGCCAGGCGCCCGAACACCGCGTTCGCGCCCCAGCACAGGGCGGTCACGGTGAGCAGCAGGTAGGCTTTACCGTTGCTGCCGAGCCGCGCGGGCGCGGTGCTGTTGGTCGTCATGCCATGTCCGAAGTCGAAGCCCGGAGCGCGCTCGCAAGCGCACGCTCCAGGTGTCGTCGTCTCCCCCAATCCGCCACGATCGAGAACCGGCGGCCCTCCGCCCCGGCTCTCCGCCTAGGTGTGGCGCCTTCGGCCTCGGTAGACAAGCCCCGAGGACCGGGGTGCTAATCGGCGCGTTCCTCGGACTCCCGCTCCGTGTCCTGGTCGCGACCAAAGAGGCCGATCCAACCGCGGTAGACCGTCAATGCCGAAAGCGGGACCCGGAACATCAGCACGCGGGTCGGGGCCGGCCCCAGGCGTTTCGGCTCGGCGCAGAGCCACAAGGCGACGAGGTAGGCGCCGGTGCCGAAGATCACCCCGCCGGCCGCCTGTCCCAGAAGCACGCCCTCCGGTCCGAACCAGGTCGCGCCAAGCCAGACCAGCGGGATCGTGCCGAGCGTCGCCCGGCCCCAGTTCGACCAGGTCGACCAGAGAGGCCGGCCCAGGTTGTTGAAGGCCGCGTGGGCGATGAACTGGGCGCCCATGAAGGCGAAGGTGACCGCGATGAAGCTGGCGAAGAAGCCCCAGACCGCCGCCGCGCCCGGGCTGGCGTCGAAGGCCGCGGCGATCTGGTCCTGCAGGAGGAAGAGCAGGCTGGCCGAGACCAGGACCACACCGGTCGAGAGCAGCAGGGCATCGAGCAGCGCACGGCGAATCCGGTCGTGGCGCTGGGCGCCGAAGTTCTGGCCGATCACCGGGCCGACCGCGCCCGACAGGGCGAAGACCACCCCGAAAGCGACCGGAATGATCCGGCCGACGATCGAGAAGCCGGCGACCGCATTGTCGCCGAAGGCTGCCATGCTGGCGGTGACGTAGGCGTTGCCGACCGGCGTCGCGACGTTGGTCAGGATGGCGGGCCCGGCGATGGCGGCGATGCGCGCGGCGTCGCGGCCTAAGAGGCGGGCCTTGAAGCGGCCCAGCATCTCGGACTTCAGGATCACGCCGTAAGCGCCGACCAGGAACACCGTGGCGCGGGCCGCGACCGAGGCCCAGGCCGCACCGGCCACGCCCAGTTCGAGGCCGAAGATCAAGATCGGGTCGAGCACGGCGTTGACCAGGCCTCCGGCCAGGGTCGCCGACATCGCCAGCCGGGCGGCGCCGACCGCGCGCAGCACGCCGCCCGAGGCCATGGCCAGGGCCAGGACCGGCATCGAAGGCACAATGATCCGCAGGTAGCTCGCCGCCAGCTCCAGGGCCCGGCCCTCGGCGCCGATCAGGCGCAGCAGGTCCGGAATTGCCAGCCAGATCACCAGAGCCAGTGGGACCGTGACGATCAGCGCGCAGAGGCTGGCATGGACCACATAGCGCTTGGCCCGCGCGGTCTCTCGAGCGCCGACCGCCCGCGCCACCAGGGCCGCCATGGCAATTGCCAGTCCGATGCAGATCGAGGTCGTGAAGAACAGGATCGAGCCGGCGAAGCCGACCGCCGCGGCGAGCTCGACCTCGCCGAGTAGGCTCAGGAAATAGAGGTCGATCAGGTCGACGACGAAGAGCGCCATCATCCCGATCGATGCGGTCGCGGTCATGACCGAAATGTGCCGAAGGATCGAGCCTTCCAGGAACTTCGCCTGCGCCATTCCCCCTTATGGCGCAGAAGCCGGATCAGGTCGCGGTCTTCCTGCGCTGCCGGACTTCATGGGTCTTGCCAAGATCACAATGTTCATGATATGTTCTCTTTCGACCCAACACAGCGCAGGGGATCAAGATCGTCATGAGCAAGCTGGATTTCTGGACCGTTCTCGCCGTCGGAACCCAACTGACCCTGGCCGTGATCGTTCAGTTCACGGTCCTGTCTTGAGCTCGTTTTGACCTTTGGGACAGGATGTTGCGCCCTTTCCATTCGATGCCGTCTTAGCTTGATGGTGGGGCGACTCCAAACAGCTGTCATGCCCGGGCTTGACCCGGGTAACCATCGAGGAGCTGGCGCCATGGATTGCTGGGTCGAGCCCGGCAACGACAGTTTCGGAACAGGACGCCCAACCTGAATTGGAAGGTCTGAAGCTGAGAACAGACCTTTTTCGCCCTCAGCCTTTCTTCAGCCGCTCCGCGGTCTCCAGGGCGGCGTAGGTCAAGACGCCGTCGCAGCCGGCGCGCTTGAAGGAGATCAGGCTCTCCATCAGGACCTTGTCGTAGTCCAGCCAGCCCTGGTCTGC
>JASJAL010000300.1 GCA_030067055.1 Kiloniellales bacterium
GCCTGCCTGACTGCGAGAGCGACGGTTCGAGCAGAGACGAAAGTCGGTCATAGTGATCCGGTGGTCCCGCGTGGAAGGGCCATCGCTCAACGGATAAAAGGTACGCCGGGGATAACAGGCTGATACCACCCAAGCGTCCACAGCGACGGTGGTGTTTGGCACCTCGATGTCGGCTCATCACATCCTGGGGCTGAAGCAGGTCCCAAGGGTTTGGCTGTTCGCCAATTAAAGTGGTACGTGAGCTGGGTTTAGAACGTCGTGAGACAGTTCGGTCCCTATCTGCCGTGGGTGTTGAGACTTGCGAGGAGCTGTCCCTAGTACGAGAGGACCGGGATGGACGCACCTCTGGTGTACCGGTTGTGGCGCCAGCCGCACCGCCGGGTAGCTAAGTGCGGACGGGATAACCGCTGAAGGCATCTAAGCGGGAAGCCCCCCTCAAAACCAGGTCTCGTTTGAGAGCCGTGGAAGACCACCACGTTGATAGGCCGGGTGTGGAAGCGTGGCAACACGTGAAGCTAACCGGTACTAATCGCTCGATGAGCTTGATTACACCCGCACGCCAGGCACTTGGGTCCCTCGGGATCCGAAGGCCTGACGGGCTTCTGCGCCATCGCGCGCAGGGGCAAGCACCAAGCGGCAACGCTTCGGTGGCCCGAGACAGAGAAGAACGACTGCGCTTCGTCACGGCCTTCGGCCGGGACGGGCGGGCCGGTTCATGCGTCGCGTTTGGACGACCTGGTGGCTATGGCGAGGGGGACACACCCGATCCCATCCCGAACTCGGCCGTGAAGACCCTCAGCGCCGATGGTACTGCATCTTAAGGTGTGGGAGAGTAGGTCGCTGCCAGGTCTTCCAAGCGCGACGCCTTCATGCAGACCTATTCCGATGATTTTTCCGGACGGTTTCGACCGCCCGCCGCGACGGGGAACTCGGATCCCGCGCCGCGGCTCAACAAGACATTTCGCATAAGGCGATTTCGCCAGAGGTGACGCGGGGTGGAGCAGTCCGGTAGCTCGTCAGGCTCATAACCTGAAGGTCGCAGGTTCAAATCCTGCCCCCGCAACCAAATTTAGCGCCCTTAGCTCAAAGAGTTAGGGGCGTTTTGCTTCTTGTGCAGGGGGCAGGTCACATCCACCAACGTTTAGTCGCGAGTTTTTCGTGGCGCCATGGTGGACAGGCGCGATCTTCCATTTTCTTGCTAAGCTGGCGTATAGCCTTCTTACCATCAGCGCGAGGAAGCAAACCGCTTCAGCGCCTTAGTGATAAAACTACAATCCGGCGGTGAAGCATAGGGAGCGACAGGCAGATGAAGGATTCCAGCGAAAGCATCAACGTCAACGGCCGAGACTACCTCTGGCCGAAGCAGTCGATTGTGGTTGTCTGCGTTGACGGCAGCGAGCGCGACTATACCGATCGGGCGGTCGCAGCCGGTGCAATGCCCTGGACCGCGCGCGTGCTGAGCGAGGGCAGCGATTTGCCGGCCCACTGCGTCGTGCCCTGCTTCACCAATCCGAACAACCTCTCGATCGTGACCGGCCAGCCGCCCTCGGTGCACGGCATCTGCGGCAACTTCTTCTATGACCGCGAGGCCGATACCGAGGTCATGATGAATGACCCGAAGTTGCTCAGGGCGGGGACGATCTTGGCCGCCTTCCAGGCCGCAGGCGCCGCCGTCTGCGTGGTGACCGCCAAGGACAAGCTGCGCAAGCTCCTGGGCCACGGCCTCACCTTCGGCGATGGGGGCGCGGTCTGTTTTTCCGCCGAGAAGTGCGACGAGACCACGCTGGCCGAGCACGGCATCGAGGACGCGCGAGCTTTTCTCGGTTGCGAGGTCCCGGAGGTCTACAGCGCAGATCTGAGCGAGGTGGTCTTTCAGGCCGGCGTCAAGCTGCTGCAGGAAAAGCGCTACGACATCGTCTATCTCTCCACCACGGATTACATCCAGCACAAGCACGCGCCCGGCGATCCGGTCGCCAACGATTTCTATCGGATGATGGATTCCTACTGGGCCGAGCTCGACGCGCTGGGTGCCACCCTGGTGCTGACCGCCGATCACGGCATGACCCCGATGCACAAGGCCGACGGCTCGCCGGACGTGGTCTACCTGCAATCGGTCCTGGACGAGATGCTGGGCGAAGGACGGGCGCGGGTCATCCTGCCGATCACCGATCCCTATGTGGTCCACCACGGGGCGCTCGGTGGCTTCGCCACGGCCTACCTGCCCGAAGATGTCGACGTCGCGGGCCTCTGCGCCGCGCTGCGCGGCGTCGAGGGGATCGAATGGGTCGGCACCGGCGCCGAGGGTTGTGCCCGCTTCGAGCTGCCGGAAGACCGCATGGGCGATATCATCGTCATCGCAGCGGCCACCACTGCCGTGGGCGCGAGCCCAGAGCGCCATGATCTCTCGGCCTTGAAGGAGCCGCTGCGCTCCCACGGCGGCCTCTCGACCCAGGCCGTGCCGATGATCCTGAACCGCAAGCTGCGCGGCCTGGAGACTGGCCGCCAGATACGCAACTTCGATGCCTTCGACCTCGGCCTGAACCACGCCGTCGTCGAGGGCTGAGCGAGGCACGCTCGCAGGGAAGGAAGAGAAAAGCATGAGCATTGCGGAATCAGAAGCCGGTCCCCGTCACGAGCCGATGCGTATCGCCGGCCGGAAGGTCGACGCCGAGGGCGTGATCGAGGTCAGGTACCCCTACACCGAGGAAGTCATCGGCACGGTCCCGGCCGGCACTGCCGAACATGCCCGCCAAGCGCTCGAAGCCGCCGCCAAGTTCGAGCCGAAGCTGACCCGCTACGAGCGCCAGGAAATCCTGCTCAAGACCGCCGAGGCCCTGGTCGCGCGGCGGGACGAAATCTCGGACGTGATCACCCTGGAACTGGGCATCTCGAAGCAGGACTCGCTCTACGAGGTCGGGCGCGCCTACGACGTCTTCTCGCTCTCCGCTCAGCTTTGCATCCAGGACGATGGCGAGATCTTCTCCTGCGACATCACGCCCCACGGCAAGGCCCGCAAGATTTTCACCACCCGAGAGCCGCTGCGATTGATCTCGGCGATTACGCCCTTCAATCACCCGCTCAATATGGTGGCGCACAAGATTGCGCCAGCGGTCGCGACCAACAACTGCGTCGTTTGCAAGCAGACCGAAGTGACGCCCATGGCGGCCCTGATTCTCGCAGACGTCCTCTACGAGGCCGGCCTGCCGCCCGAAATGTTTTCCGTCGTCACTGGCTGGCCGCAGGACATCGGCGCGGAGATGATCACCAATCCGCTGATCGACCTGATCACCTTCACCGGCAGCGTGCCGGTCGGCAAGATGATCGCCGAGACCGCCGGCTACAAGCGCACGGTGCTGGAACTCGGCGGCAACGATCCGCTGATCGTGCTGAACGATTTGAAGGACGACGACTTGGCAAAGGCTGCGGACCTTGCGATCGCTGGCGCGACCAAGAACTCCGGCCAGCGCTGCACCGCGGTCAAGCGTATTCTTTGCCAGGAGAGCGTCGCCGACCGCTTCGTCCCCTTGTTGGAGGAACGGGCGAAAAAAATCGTCTTCGGCGATCCAATGGACCCGAAGACGGCGCTCGGCACCGTGGTCGACGCCAAGGCGGCGGAGCTCTTCGAAAAGCGTGTCCACATGGCTGCCGATCAGGGCGCGGAGGTGCTCTTCGATCCGGGCCGGCAGGGCGCGCTGCTGCCGCCCATCGTGGTCGACCGCGTGCCCCGCGAGTCCGAATTGGTCATGGAAGAAACCTTCGGCCCGGTCATTCCGGTGATCCGCGTCCCCGAAGATGACGAGCAGGTCATGGCGATCTCGAACTCGACCGCCTTCGGCCTCTCCTCGGGCGTCTGCACCAACGACTTTAGCCGGATGCAGAAGTACATCCGCGGCTTGAACGTCGGCACGGTCAACATCTGGGAAGTGCCCGGCTACCGGATCGAGATGTCGCCCTTCGGTGGAATCAAGGACTCCGGCCTCGGCTACAAGGAAGGCGTAATCGAGGCAATGAAGAGCTACACGAACGTCAAGACCTTCTCCCTGCCCTGGTCCTAGAACGGCTTGGAACGGCTGGGGACCTGAAACCGGATCCAGCCTCGAGGTGCCGTTCAATCAGCGTGGGGCGGAAAGCGCCTGTCCGATCTCGATGTAGAGGCACTGATGACGTCACGCTCAACCACGCAGGCACACACGGAAGGTGAGTCCAACACCTCCGCGGCACGCGCCGACTGGCTTGAGAGGAACAACTCGGCGGCGAACCGCGCCTTGATCGAGCGTGATGCGGCGGTGTTCCTGCATCAGAGTCTATCGAGCCCCGTGCTGACGGCGATTTCGAAGGCCGAGGGAATCTGGATCGAAGACAGCGCCGGTCGGCGCTACATGGATTTTCACGGCAACAGCGTCCATCACATCGGCTATGGCCATCCAAAGCTGAAGGCGGCGATCAAGGCGCAACTCGACGAGCTTCCCTTCTCGCCGCGCCGCTTCACCTGCGAGCCGGCCGTCGAGTTGGCGGAGAAGCTTACGGCGCTCGCTCCGGGCGACCTGGGCAAGGTTCTCTTTACCACCGGCGGCTCGGATGCGAACGAGGTGGCGCTCAAGGTGGCCCGGGCGGCGACCGGACGCTTCAAGACCATCTCATTCTGGGACGCCTTCCATGGCGCGGGCTTCGGCGCCGCCAGCGTCGGTGGTGAACACACCTTCCGATCGCATATTGCCGGACCGCTCTTGCCGGGCACCGAGCATGTCGCGCCTTTCGCCTGCTATCGCTGTCCCTACAAGCACACGGGGCCCGATGTCTGCGGACTCGCCTGTGCCGAGATGGTATCCTACGTCTTGCAACGGGAGGGCGACGTCTCTGCGGTGATCGCCGAGCCAATGCGGGCGGTCCCCTATGTACCTCCGCCAGGATTCTGGAAACAGGTCCGCGAGGCCTGCAACGCCCACGGCGCGCTCCTGATCTTTGACGAGATCCCCACCGGACTCGGCAAGACAGGTAAGTTTTTCGCATGCGAGCACGACGACGTCGTGCCGGACATGGTCGTGCTTGGGAAATCCCTGGGTGGCGGCATTCTTCCCATTGCCGCGACGATTGCACGCTCCGACCTTGACGTTTGCGGGGATTTCGCAATCGGGCACTACACCCACGAGAAGAACCCCGTGACCGCGAGGGCGGCGCTTACGACCATCGAGATCATCGAGGAGGAGGGCTTGGTGGCGCGCGCCGCCGAGTTGGGCGACTACGCACTCGACCGGCTGCGTGAGCTCGCGGCGCGCTCGCCGAACGTCGGCGACGTGCGAGGGCGTGGCTTGATGATCGGGGTGGAAATTGTCGCGGACAAGGAAACGCGAGC
>JASJAL010000301.1 GCA_030067055.1 Kiloniellales bacterium
GACGATCCAGGCCAGGTAGCCGGGCGCCAGCCGGCTGTCGAGGAAGCAGTGCAGGAACTCCGGGGCGACCGCCGGCGTCTCCGGGAACTCGGCCTCGAGTCCGGTCAGGAAGCGGCGATTGCGGCCGAGGCCGAGCGATTCCGCAACCCTTGAGCGGGCACCGTCAGCGCCGATCAGGAAGCGGGTCTCGAGTGGCGGTTCGGCGAGGCGCCAGCCGCCACTGCAGGGTTCCGCGCCCGTGAAGCGCAGGTCGTAGAAGATCTCGGCGCCGGCGCGCTGGGCCTCCGCGGCCAACCAGCGCAGGACCCTTGCGGTGTCACTAGCCAGGAAGTAATAGCCGGGCGCGAAGAGGTCGAGGTGGCGCCGCGAGGGCGCGTAGAGGCGCACGCCCCGGATCTTGCGGGTCAGACGCGCCGGGATGTCGACCTCGTCGGCGGCCTCCTTGACCATGATCCCCGTGGTGTGGGGCCGCGCCCCGGCGTCCGGCTTGGCCTCCAGGACCGCGACCCGCAGGCCGCGCAGGGCGGCGACCCGGGCACAGACCAGCCCGGCGAAGCCGCCGCCCACGATGGTCAGGTCGTAGTGCCGCATGGTCTCCCTCGATCGCTGCTCCGGCCGGCCAACTGCAGTCTGCGGGCGGAAGCGGGCGGGAAGGCGACCAGCGCGGGCCGCTTTCATGGCGCGATTCGGGCACCGCATGGCTTTCAAAGACCCGGGCGGCGGCGGTATACTGCCGCCCGTACCCGACATGCCAACGCGAGCCCCCTGGGGAGGTGGACCATGCCGTCAGAAGCTCATGCCAGAATCGAAAGCGGGGCGCCGGCCCTGACCGACCCCGATCTCTTCCGCGAGCTCTGCTACGTCGACGGCCAATGGGTCGGCGCCGACTCCGGCGAGACCCAGGAGGTCAACAACCCGGCCAGCGGCGACGTCATGGGCACGGTGCCCAAGATGGGCGCGGAGGAGACCCGGCGCGCCATCGAGGCGGCCGAGCGGGCCTGGCCGGCCTGGCGGGCCAAGACCGCCAAAGAGCGCGCCGCGGTCCTGCGCCGCTGGTTCGAGCTGATGATGGAGAACCAGGACGACCTGGCGGTCCTGATGACCATGGAGCAGGGCAAGCCGCTCGCCGAGGCCAAGGGTGAGATCGCTTACGGCGCCAGCTTCATCGAGTGGTTCGCCGAGGAAGGCAAGCGGATCTACGGCGATACCATCCCGCAGCATCAGGCCGACAAGCGCATCGTCGTGATCAAGCAGCCGGTCGGCGTGGTCGCGACCATCACCCCCTGGAACTTCCCCAACGCCATGATCACCCGCAAGTGCGGCCCGGCCCTGGCGGCCGGCTGTCCGGTCGTGGTCAAGCCGGCCAGCCAGACGCCCTATTCGGCGCTGGCCCTGGCAGAGCTGGGCGAGCGGGCGGGCCTGCCCAAGGGCATCCTCAACGTGGTCACCGGCTCGGCCTCGGCGATCGGCGGCGAGATGACCTCGAACCCGATCGTGCGCAAGCTCTCCTTCACCGGCTCGACCGAGATCGGCAAGCTGCTGATGCAGCAGAGCGCCGCCACCGTGAAGAAGGTCTCGATGGAGCTGGGCGGCAACGCGCCCTTCATCGTCTTCGACGACGCCGACCTCGATGCCGCGGTCGAGGGTGCCATGCTCTGCAAGTTCCGCAACACCGGCCAGACCTGCGTCTGTGCCAACCGCATCCTGGTCCAGGACACGGTCTACGACGCCTTCGCTGAGAAGCTCTCCGCTGCAGTCGCCAAGCTCAAAGTCGGCAACGGCCTGGAGGCGGGGATCAGCCAGGGCCCGCTGATCGACCTGGCGGCGATCGAGAAGGTCGAGGAGCACGTCGCCGACGCCACGGAGAAGGGCGCCCGGGTGGTCTCGGGCGGCCAGCGCCATGCGCTGGGCGGAACCTTCTACGAGCCGACCATCCTGGCCGATGTGACCACCGAGATGAAGGTCACCACCGAGGAGACCTTCGGCCCGGTGGCGCCGCTGTTCCGCTTCAAGACCGAGGACGAGGCCGTCGCCATGGCCAACGACACCGAGTTCGGCCTGGCCTCTTACTTCTATGCCCGCGACCTGGGCCGGGTCTGGCGGGTCGGCGAGGCCCTGGAGAGCGGCATCGTCGGCATCAACACCGGTATCATCTCGACCGAGGTCGCGCCCTTCGGCGGGGTCAAGGAGTCGGGCGTCGGCCGCGAGGGCTCGCACTACGGCATCGACGAGTTCCTCGAGGTCAAGTACCTCTGCATGGGCGGCGTGTAGGGCTCGAAGCCGTTCGCAAAAAGGGCGTCGTTCGAACAGACGATTCGGGGGACGTTGCGGCCTGGTCGAGGGCGGGAGGACTGCGAAGCCTCCCGTCGGTCACGGCTCCTCGAAGGGTTCCCGGGTGACGCGCTCGCCTTTCTTGTAGGTTGCCAGGACCACAAAGACGCTGACGCCGGCCAAGGCGATCAGAACCAGGAGGAACGGCACGAAGTTCCTGACGTGCAGGCTTTGCGATCCGAGCCAGTACAGCACGGCGACGATCCCCGCCCAGAGAAGCCAGTGAAGGGGTCTGCCGAGAAAGATCCGGCCGAGCTTCATACCGCCGCCTCCCGCCGCCGATAGCGCAGTGAGACGAACAAGGCCATGCCCAGCAGGCCGGCCCCGGCGACGGCGTATCCGGGCAGGACCTCGAAGAGGTGAAGCTGGGGCGGGAAGAGCAGGGCTAGCGACAAGGCCGCCACGACGACCCGCAATATCGGCGAGAGCGGTCCCTTGCACCACCCTTCCAGGGCAAAGGACAGCCCCCAAAGACCGGCAATGGCGAGCAGGGTCGAGATCAGCGTGGCCCAGAGTGGCCCTTCGAGCAGAAGCGCCGGGTTGTAGACGAAGACCACCGGCACGAGGTACTTGGCGACGCCGATTCTTGCGGACTCCACCGCCGTGGCCATGGGCGGCGACTTTGCGATGGCCGCGGCCGCGAAGGACGCCAGCGCGACTGGCGGCGTGATCGTCGAGACGACCCCGAAGTAGAAGGCGAAGAGGTGGGCCGCAATCGGCACCACGCCGATCTCGATCAGGGAGGGAACGATCAGCGCGGCGACCGTGATGTAGACCGCCGTCGTGGTCATCCCCATACCGAGGATGATCGCCGCGATGCCGGTCAGCAGCAGCAAGTTCAAAAGATGGCCGCCCGATAGCTCGATCACGGAATTGGTGAATTTCAAGCCGAGGCCCGAGACGAAGATGGAGCCGATGAGAATGCCGGCGCAGGCGCAGGCGATCGAGACCGGCATCGCGCTCCTGACCCCCGACTCCAGCGCGGCGAAAAGGTCGACCGGGCTCATCCGCGTCGACCGGCTGACGAAGCTCAAGGCGACCAGCGTGATGATCGCCCAGAAGGCCGCCATCATCGGCGTGTAGCCGACCCCGAGCAGGGCGATCAGCACGGCGAGCGTGAGGAGTTGGTGCCAGCCCCGCTTCAGGACCTCCAGGAGTCGGGGGAGGCGGGCCTTGTCGATGCGCTCGATGCCCTCCTTGTCGGCTTCGATGTCGACCATGAAATAGACGGTGGCGAAGTAAAGCAGGGTCGGCACGATTGCCGCGACGATCACGACGAAATAGCTGACGTGCAGGAACTCGGCGATGATGAAGGCCGCAGCGCCCATGATCGGCGGCGTGATCTGCCCGCCCGACGATGCGCAGGCCTCGACTGCGCCGGCGAAGCGGGCCCGATAGCCGAGTCGCTTCATCAGCGGGATCGTGAAAGCGCCCGTGGTGACCACGTTGGCCACCGCGGACCCTGAGACCGTGCCCAGGAGCGCGCTGGCGACGACGGAAGCCTTGGCCGGACCGCCGGTCCGGTGGCCGGTGAGGGCGATGGCAAGGTCGACGAAGAACCGCCCCGCGCCGGAGCGGATCAGGATAGCCCCGAAGATAATGAAAAGAACGATATAGGTGGAGGCGACGAAGATCGGGATGCCGAAGATCCCTTCGCTTCGAACGAAGATGATGTCGACGTACTTCACAAAGGATGTCGGCGGTCCGTAGAGGAATCCGAAGAAATGGTTCGCATAGAGCGCATGGACCACGAAGAACAGGGTGACGAGGACCATCGGGAGGCCGACCGCCCGTCGGGTCGCCTCGAAGACCAGCAGGATCATGGCGGAGCCGACGTAGACGTCGGTCGCGTTCAGTTCGCCCTCGCGCTCGAGCAAGGCCTCGATGTCATAGAGCGTGTAGACCTGGATGCCGATCCCGACGGCGACCAGAAAGAGATCCCACGCCCTTGCGAGAACCGGGCCCGCCCGACGTCCTTTCTCGGGCGCGCGCCGCGAGGTGGGATTCAGCAAGATGGCCAGCACCAGCATCGCAGTCAGATGCGTGCTGCGGAAGGAGCGGCTCTCGGGCGTGCCGAAGACCGCGACGTAGAGGTGAAACAGGCCGAGCGAAATGCTGAGGACGGCGCAGACCGTCGTCACAACCACGGTAAAGTTGAAGCGCCCGGCCCGCAGCACCTCCTCGAGGAGCGCATACTCCCGACGCTCGCTGTACTCGATGCGCTCGACTTTGTCCGACATGCTCCCAGGAGTCCGCGCGCGGGTCGATCGACTTCGATCCACCGGCGACCGCAATCCGGCCTAGGCGTGACCGGATTGCGGTGTCCGGTGCTTGTGGGACGGTCTAGAGAACAACTCCCGACCCGCAAGAGTGAAGCCGCGATATGCGGTCTATTGCGCCGCCACGCCCATCTCGTCGTAGTAACGCTGGGCTCCCGGGTGGACCGGAACGGCGGCGCCGAGCAGAGCGTTCTCGAGCTTCACGCTGTTCCAGATATCCTTGAGCTTGGCGAACTCCGCGTGATTGTCCCAGATCGCCTTGGTGATGCCGTAGACGATGTCGTCCGGCACGTCCTTGTGCACAACGAGGTTGGTTACTGCGCCGAGGATCGGAACCGGCGTCTTGACGCTCTTGTAGTGTTCGTTGGTGACCTCGAGCCTGATGTAACCGGGATTCTCCGAGAGGATGTCTTTCAGCACATCCTCTTCGAGCGGCAGGAAGCGCACTCCCGGATTGAATTCGAGATCGAGCAGCGAGGCCTGCGGGACGCTGGTCAGCGCCGTGAAGGCTTCGATGTGACCGTCCTTCATCAGCCCGACCGAGTCCGAATAGGAAACGTGGTGGACCGTGCCGCCGGCCTTCTTCACGTCGTCGACCGTAAAACCGTACTTGCCCGCAACCAGCTTGAAGGCTGCGAAGCCGGACCATTGGGTCTTGCCTGGGCTGATGTTCTTGTTCTTGAGATCGGCGAAGGACTGCACCTTCGAATCGTTCGGCACGACGGTCTGC
>JASJAL010000302.1 GCA_030067055.1 Kiloniellales bacterium
TGGCGCGGCCGGCTATGGCCTGAGTTCCGGCAGCGGACCGATCACCATTCTGGGGGCCTTGGTCGGCGCGGGAGCGGGCTACCTGGCGGAAAGCACCTTCAACGATCGCGACGGCTACGAATACGTGGTCAGAATGGACGACGGCAGGGTCGTCACCCTGGTGCAGAACCGCGGCGACCAGGAAGAGCCCATCAAGGACGGTGCGCCGGTCCTGGTGCAATACGGCGACAGCTACACGCGGATAATCCCCTTGCCGCAGAACCTGGGTGGTTCAGCGCCGGGGGCGACGGGAACCTGGATAAATCCAGATACGCTGCCGCCGGGTCAGAAACCGCCCGGCAGCCTGGAAGATTCCGATACCCCTGCGGATACGACCCCCAGGGCTTCCGGAGGTGGTTGGCAGCAACCCGATCCCGAGGACTAAGTGGGCTCTTGAGCGGCGGCGGCGCTAATCCTGCAAGACCGCCAGGAGAACCTTCTCGATCATGCTGCCCGGCTGATCGCTGAACTCGCCGCCGC
This sequence comes from Kiloniellales bacterium, assembly GCA_030067055.1. The sequence continues at coordinate 520 of JASJAL010000302.1, forward strand.
CCAGCTTGGCAAGTTTCTTGAAGTAGTTCTTGTCGCCGGTGCCGAAGGCCCGGTAGGAGCGGGTCTCCACGAAGTGTGCGCTGACGTTGCGATCCGGCCCGCCCTCGGCGAAGCGCTTCACGAGCAGCAGGGTCGATCTTTCCTTTTCCCGATGCGGTCCGGCATCGCCGACGAGGATGATGGTCTGCTGGGCATCTTGCCGCAGCGGCATGGCGACCGCCCGGCCAAGTCCGGCGTGAACGGCTTCGCGCGGGGTCGGGCCGCCGCGCGCCGCAGGCTTCAGGCGTCCGACGAAATCGTAGATCTGGTTCGCCTGCCGCTCGGTCGGGGTTGGCTGAAGGCTCCTCGTCACCCAGGTCCCGAAATCGTGATCCCGATAGGCCACGATGCCGATCCGCAGGGAAGGCACCAGCCGCTCGAGGATCCTGATCAGGCCGCCGATCGACAGACGCAGGTCCCTCAGGGTCTCGACCATGCTCGAGGTGGTGTCGATCACGATGATCAGGTCGAGTTTCTCGATGGTCTTGGGAATCAGGGTCGCCTTCTTCTTCTCCGCCTTCTTTTCCGTCTTGCCGCCTTGCGCGTCGAGCTGGTCGGCTTCCTGGACCAAGGATGCGGCAGCGGCCCGGGCGTTCGCCGCGGCGTTGAGCGTCTGATCGGCTTCCGACTGGAGCTGCGCCGCCGCCCTCGCTTCGGCCACGGCGGCCTGGAGGATCTCCTCGGCTTCCGCACTCTGGGTTTCGGTCGAGGATTTCAGGTCGAGGATCTCGGCGTGGGCATCGAACTCCTTGCGGTAGTAGGGCAGGAGGATCACCACGATCAGCACGAAGGTGCCGGTCGCCATGGCCAGCAGGTCGAGGGCCGACATGTTGAAGATCGAAGTTTCGCGCGACGGCCGCTGCATGGCGTCTTCGATCCCTCAGGCCAGGGCGGATTCGGCGACCCGGCTCAGCGTGAGAACCATCGCACCGAGGGTCAGCTGTGCACCTTCGTAAAGCTTGACCGGCTCGAAGGGGCGCAACCTGGCGCCATCGAGCAGGGTGCCGTTCAGGGAGTTGGTGTCCTCCGCGAAGAGTCCTTCGCTGCCGCGGCCGATCCGCAGGTGCCGGCGTGAAACGGTGGGGTCGTCGACCACCAGGTCGCAAAGCGCGCCGTGCCGCCCGAGTGTCAGCCCCAGGGTCGCGCGGCCCAGTTGGGTATCGCCGATCAGCAGGCGCACCTTGTTGTCGTCGCCGTCGTTGCCTTCCAGGCACCACCCGGTTTCCAGGTCCGAGTTCAGGCGATTGTGATAGTCGCTCATAGCCTCCGTCCTAGGGAATGCCTCATGACGATGAAGAATCCTGAGTCAGGATCGACAACAGGACGCTTTCGATGATGCGGCCCCGGTGTTCGACGTAGTCGCCGCCGCCGGCCTCGGCCAAGCGCTGAAAGAACTGACGAATGCTCCGCCGCCTGCTGCTGCCGGTGAAGATTGCCGAAATTCGACGCTGAACAATGCCCGCAGGCGAATAGCTGTGGAAGTTCCGGGCCATGGCGTAGGTCCGGTTCTGCGCGCCGCGGTGGGCCGGGGCATCGCCGACCACGATGATCCAGCCGAGCGCCGTCGTCCGCCAGGGCATGTTCTTGGCCACGCTCAAGGCCTGGTCGACCGCTTCCGGCACGTCGCCGCCACCGGCCGCCCTGAGGCGTTCGACGAAAACCTGGATCCGCTTGAGATTGTTTCCGGTCATGGGGGCGAGCTGGAAGGTGCGCGTGAGATAGGCGTCGCTGCGATCCCGGTAGGCCACGAAGCCGACGTTGAGGCTGGGAGCCAGGCGGTGCAGCACCCGGATGATCCCGAGGAGGCTGGTCTGCACGTCCTCGATCTCTTGCTTCATGCTGCTGGTGGTATCGAGGACGAAGACGATATCCAGGTCGCCGACGTTGATCCGCCCTTTCTCGACGTCGTCGGCGGCCTTCTTCTCCGGTTCCTTCTTGACCCGGCGCGCGGCGATCGCCCTGACCTGCTCCGCCTCGGCCAGAGAGGCCTCGGCTTTCTGGAGTTCATCCTGGGCCTTGCTGCGCCGAGCCTCGGCCTCGGCCATGGCGTCCTGGGCTTCGCTGGCGATCTGCTGCGCCTCGGAGAGCGAGATCCCCGCGGCCGACTGTTCGGCGCGGGCGCCCGCGAGATCCTTTTCGGTCGAGGGTTGCCGGAGGTAGTAGGGGAACAGGACCACCGACATCAGGATAAAGACGCCCAGGGCCGAGGCGAAGAGGTCGAGCGCCGAGATGCTGATAACCTCGAGGTTCCGCCTCTGGCGCGACTTCATCGCCGGTCACTCCTCGTAGAGGCGGTTGATCAGGTTGTCGAGGCAGTACTGGCCGGCCAGGTTGAGAGCGCGTTCCTCGTGGGCCTGCACGACGTGCTGGACCAGAACCAGGATCGCCGACATGAAGAGCGCGAGCAGGGTGGTGTTGAAGGCGACCCCGAGGCGCTTGGTCAGCTCGGCCAGCAGGGTCGGGTCCTGAAGGTCGACCGAGCCGGCGTAGGCCAGGGCGAGCGAGATGCCGACCACGGTGCCGATGAACCCCAGGGTCGGGATCACCCAGACCACGTAGCGGACCATGTTGTAGCGCAGGTCGATCTCGTGAAGGCAGAGCTCCAGGCTGGAGTTCAACAGCGAGTTGGCCTGATCGATCGACCGGCTGGTCTGGAACTGCAGCACCACGCGCTGGATGAGGCGGGGCAGGAAGCGGCCTTCCGCCATGCCGCCCGGCCCGGAAACCTGGCGCGCCTGGTTGTAGATCTGGCGCAGCTCGGGGGTCTGGAGGATCGTGCGCTCGTCTTCCGGAAGATAGCCTTCCTGGACCTGTCCGCGTTCGGCGATGGCGTCGCGCACCCGGACCACCAGCTCGCCCATGCCTAGGAAGAAGACGATCCACATCACGTTCTGGACAGTGAAGGGATAGCTCTCCCGCTCCCGGTCGATCAGGATCTCGGCGGCGGTGTCGGGCAGAACGTTGTGGAACAGAACGATGGTCAGCAATCCGGCGATGAATGCGCCGAAGAGGATCAGCAGGTGCGAGACGAGGTTGCTGCTGTGGTGGTGCCTGGGCACCTCCCGGACATTGGGATCCCGTTGGTGCCTCGGCACCTCCCGGTCGAAATCCTGAGGTAGAAGGCTCTCGGCCATGCTTACAGCCTCTTCGGAATGATCTCGCCGGTGACGGGATCACGCTCGACCCGGCCGCGCAGGCTCTCGATGCGCCGGTCGGCGCCACCCGCACCGCCGCTTCCGGGGTCGCCGCCGCGGCCGCCGCCGCCACCGCCGGGCCCGGTCTCGGCCGAATCGCGGAGCTCGATGTCGCGCAGCAAGTCCTTGAGCGTGCAGTGGTGGTCGCCGAGCCGAAGATGATCGTCCACCGACACGAAGCCCTGGCGCAGCTTCTCCCAGTGGTCGCGCCCCTGATCCGCGGAGACCCGCCGCCAGCAGCCGGTCTCGGTGGCGCAATCGGTGATGAAGAAGCGACCATCGTCGGTCACCACGACCTCGACGTGCCGTCGCGCGACCGAGGCATCGGCCAGAACGACGTCGGCATAGGGGCTGCGTCCGATAACGACCGTCTTCAATTCGGCCTCCCGGCGGAGGTGCCCGACACGGTTGTGCGCGTCATTTCGCCTCCGTCTCAATCTTGCCCTTCTTGGTCTGACCGCTAGCGTTCCCGCTGACCTCGTTTTCGCCGAGGTCCGGGGCCGCGTCGATGCTGATCGCCAGGCCGTACTTCTTGTTCGACTTGACCCGGTTCCCCTCGATCCGGCCACCGGCCCGCTCCAAGAGCAGGATGCCGTGATCGCCGTTGTCCTGAACCTCGTTCTTGCGGAGCAGCGGCGCGGCGCCGTCGCTGACCACGATCCCGGAGCCGGCATTGCGGGTCACCACGTTGCTGTCCAACTCACCCCGGGCGCCTTCGTAAATGAAGACCCCGGCCTCGCCGTTCGATTCAATCCGGTTCTTGGCGAGCACCGGCCGGGATCCGCTGCGGATCACCACGCCGTTGCCGGCGTTTTCGACGATCTGGTTGCCTTCGAAGCGTCCGGCAGCGCCGGACTCGAGGACCACGGCGGCACGCGTGGTCCCCTTGATCTCGTTGCCGATGACCTCGGGCGCGGCGCCTCTGCGGACCAGGAGACCGATCGCGGCCTCGCCGGAAATCTTGTTGTCCGACATGCGGGTGCGCGCGCCGTTGGAGACCACCACCGCTGGCACGCCGCCCGTCACCTTGATCTCGAGATCCTGCAAGGTTGCGGCGCCGCCGCTGTGCAAGATCACGGCGGGACTGCCCTCGGCTTCGATCACGCTCTTGGACAGGGTCAGACTGCTGCCGACCAAGAGCGCGCAACCTTCGCCGCCACCGCCGGGCGCCTTCCGGAGTGTCAAACCGTGCAGCTTCCCGGTCTCCGCCGTTGCGGTCAGGCAGGGCCCGGTGCTCGGTGCGATCACCGTGTCCGCGGGGTCCGCGGAGACCGCCTCGATGGTCACCGGGCGCGTCAGGGCCAGGCTCTCCTCGTAAGTGCCGGGTTGGATTCGGATTGTCGCGCCCGCCTTGGCCTGGACCAGCGCCGCTGCGATGGTGTCGGTGTCGCCGCCGCCGGCCGGGTCCACCGTCCATTCGGTCTTGTTCTGCAGCACGCTCCATTGCCAGTAGGCCCAGCCGCCGGCCGTCAGTGCGAGAATCAGCAGCGTCCCGATGATCAGACCCAGCGGCGTGCGGCTGGCCCGCGGCCGAGGGCTGACCTGGCCCGGCGCTTGTCCACGGGGGCTCTCGACATAGAAGG
>JASJAL010000303.1 GCA_030067055.1 Kiloniellales bacterium
GGCACCACGGCCATGGCCAGGTTCGACCAGATGATGCCGGTCAGGATATCGACCTTGTCGCGCTGGACGAACTTGTCGGCGATCTGCTTGGCCAGGTCCGGCTTGCGGGCGTCGTCCTCGACCAGGACCTCCAGATCCTTGCGCCCGGAGCGCTTGACCGCCAGCAGGAAGCCGTCCCGGACGTCGATCCCCAGGCTGGAGCCGCCGCCCGAAAGCGTCGTGATCATCCCGATCTTGACCGGCTCGGCCGCCGCAGCGCCGACCGCGCCGGCGACCGCCAGAGCCGCGAGCCCCGAACAGACTCGTCTTATAGTGTTGCGCATCGAAGATCCTCCTTGCTTGTCATTGTTCTATTTGTTTGCCGCCGCCTTCAGCCTGAACCTCTGGACCTTGCCGGTCTGGGTCTTGGGCAGGGCGTCGGTGAAGCGCACGGAGCGCGGGTACTTGTAGGGCGCGATGGCCGCCTTGACATGGTCCTGCAGGCGCTTGACGCAGGCCTCGTCGCCGGCCGCCCCCTCGGCCAGCACGACGTGGGCCTGCACGATCTCGCCCCGCTCCGGGTCCGGCGCGCCGACCACGGCGCACTCCGCGACTTCGGGATGCGAAAGCAAGGCCGCCTCGACCTCCGGACCGGCGATGTTATAGCCCGAGGAGACGATCATGTCGTCGGTCCGCGCGGCAAAGTGGAAGCGACCCTCGGCGTCGACCGAGAAGGCGTCGCCTGTCAGGTTCCAGCCGTCGCGGACGTAGTCCTTCTGGCGCTCGTCCGCGAGGTAGCGGCAGCCAGTCGGGCCGCGCACCGCCAGCTTGCCGACCTCGCCGGGCGGCAAGTCGCGCAGCCGATCATCGACCACCCGCGCTTCGTAGCCCGCGATGGGGCGGCCCGTCGACCCCGGCGTGGCGTCCTCGACCCGGTTGCTGATGAAGATGTGCAGCAGCTCGGTGGCGCCGATGCCGTCGAGGATCGGCACCCCGGTCTTCTCGACCCAGGCCTCGAAGGTCGGCGCCGGCAGGGTTTCGCCGGCCGAGACCACCAGGCGCAGGCTCGAGAGATCGGCGCCCTCGTCCATGGCCGCCATCATCGCCCGGTAGGCCGTGGGCGCGGTGAAGCAGATGGTCGCGCGGTAGGTCTCGATGATGTTGACCAGGTTGGGCGGCGTCGCGTCCTCCAGCAGGGTCGCCGTCGCACCGAAGCGCAGCGGGAAGATCGCCAGGCCGCCGAGCCCGAAGGTGAAGGCCAGCGGCGGCGAGCCGACGAAGACGTCGGCCGGCTTCACGCCCAGTACCGACTTGGCATAGCCGTCGGCGATGATCAGGAGGTCGCGGTGAAAGTGCATGGTCGCCTTGGGCGCGCCGGTGGTGCCCGAGGTGAAGCCGAGCAGCGCCACGTCGTCGCGGCCCGTGTTGACGGCCTCGAAAACGACCGGCTTGGTCAGCGCCTTCTCGTCCAGCTCGGCCTCGTGGTTGCGCGTGCCGTCGAAGTAGACGACCCGCTCCAGGTATTCGCTGTCCTTCGCGCAGGCCTCCAGCTCCTCGCCCATGCGGCTGTCGCAGAGGGCCAGGCGGATCTGCGCCTTGTCGACGATCTTGGTCAGCTCGCCGGCGCGCAGCATCGGCATGGTGTTGACCACCACCGCGCCGGCCTTGGTCGCCGCCAGCCAGGCCGCGACCATGGCCGGGTTGTTGCCGGAACGGATCATCACCCGGTTGCCCGGTACGATGCCGTAGTCCTCGACCAGCACGTGGGCCAGGCGGTTCGACCAGTCTGTCAGCTCCTTGTAGGTGCGCACCCGGCCGTTGCCGATCAGGGCGATGTGATCGCCGAAGCCCCGTTCGACCATGCGGTCGGTCAGCTCGACCGCGGCGTTCAGGTGCTCGGGGTACTGGAACTCCGGCCGCTCCAGCAGCAGGTCTGGCCAGAGCTCCGCAGGCGGCAGGGAATCCCGTGCGAAGGTATCGACGTGTGCGCTCGGTCCCAGCATGTCACGCTCCCTTCACCGCGTCGGCGCCGGCCCCGGCTCCCAAGAGGGCCTGGCGCGCGATGATCACTTTCTGAACTTCCGAGGCGCCCTCATAGATCCTCAGCGCCCGGATCTCTCGATAGAGCTGCTCCACCGGATGGCCGGCACGCACGCCGTCGCCGCCGTGGATCTGCACCGCCTTGTCGATGACGGCCTGCGCCGACTCCGTGGCGAAGAGCTTGGCCATGGCGGCCTCGCGGGTGATGCGCGCGGCGCCCGAGTCCTTGGCCCAGGCGGCCCGGTAGACCAGCAGCGCGGCGGCATCGACATCCAGGGCCATTTCGGCGAGCTGGCCCTGGACCAGCTGCAGCTCGGCCAGCGGCGCACCGAAGAGCTCGCGCTCGCCGGCCCGCGCCAGGGCCGCATCCAGGGCCCGCCGCGCGAAACCCAAAGCCGCCGCGCCGACGGTCGGTCGAAAGACGTCGAGCACGCTCATCGCGATCTTGAAGCCCTCGCCCGGCGCGCCGATCCGCGCCGAGGCCGGCAGGCGTAGCCCGTCGAAGCGCAGCCGCGCCAGCGGGTGCGGCGCGATGACCTCCAGTCGCTCGGCCACCTCGAGTCCCCGGGTGTCGGCGGGCAGAAGGAAGGCCGAGAGCCCCTTGGCGCCCGCTGCCTCCCCGGTCCGTGCGAAGACCACGTAGAAATCCGCGATGCCGCCGTTGGAGATCCAGGTCTTCTCGCCGCTCATGACATAGTCGCCGCCGTCCATCGTGGCGGTTGCCTCGATGTTGGCCACGTCCGAGCCGGAGCGCGGCTCGGTCAGCGCGAAGGCTGCGATCGCCGTGCCGGCGCGGGTCCGCGCCAGCCAGGTCCGCTGCTCTTCCGTGCCAAAGAAGGAGATGGCGCCGCTGCCCAGGCCCTGCATGGCAAAGGCGAAATCGGCCAGACCGTCGTGCCGCGCGAGAGTCTCGCGGATCAGGCAGAGGGAACGCACATCGAGCCCGGCCTCGGGCGCCTCGGGGTCGATGGCGGCGTGACGCAGCCAGCCGTCGCGCCCCAGCCGTGTCACCAGGTCGCGGCAGGCCGCGTCCGGATCGGCGTGGTCGATCGCCGTCAGCTCGCGCGTTGCCCAATCCTCTAGTTCCTTTGCGAGGGCTCGGTGACGGTCTTCGAAGAAGGGCCAGTCGAGGAAACTTTGGTCCACCATGTCAGTTGCCCTCGAAGACCGGCTTTTCCTTGGCGACGAAGGCCCGGTAAGCGCGTTCGAAGTCCGCCGTCTGCATGCAGATCGCCTGGGCCTGGGCTTCGGCCTCGATGGCCTGTTCCAGGCCCATGGCCCACTCCTGATTGAGCATGGTCTTGGTCATGCCGTTCGCGAAGTTGGGCCCCTCGGCCAGGCGCCGCGCCAGCGCGACCGCTTCCGCCTCCAGCGCCTCTGCCGCGACCAGCCGGTTGAAGAAGCCCCAGCGTTCGCCTTCCTCGGCGCTCATGGAGCGGCCGGTGAAGAGCAGCTCGGCCGCACGGCCCTGGCCGATGACCCGCGGCAGCAGCGCACAGGCGCCCATATCGCAGCCGGCCAGGCCGACCCGGGTGAAAAGGAAGGCGGTCTTGGCCTCTGGCGTGCCCAATCGCAGATCCGCGGCCAGCGCGATCATGGCGCCGGCGCCGACGCAGACGCCGTCGACCGCGGCGATCACCGGCTGCGGGCAGCCACGGATCGCCTTGACCAGGTCGCCGGTCATGCGCGTGAAGGCCAGCAGGCCCTTCATATCGCGTTCCACCAGCGGGCCGATGATCTCGTGCACGTCCCCGCCGGAGCAGAAGTTGCCTCCGTTCGAGGCGAAGATCACCGCCGAAACGTCCTCGGCCTCAACCAGGGCGCGGAAGCTATCCCGCAGCTCGGCGTAGGATTCGAAGGTCAGCGGGTTCTTGCGCTCCGGTCGCTTGAGCGAGATGACGGCGACGTCGCCATCCATCCGCCAGTCGAAGTGCCGGGGCTTGAGGGTCTTCATCTTTGCCATGGCTCAGGCCGTCCCGTTGCGTCTGGGAAGCCGCTCCAGAAGGGAGATCAGCTTGTTCGTATCGGCGGGGGAGACGGAGGCGAGGATCTCGTCGACCCAGCCTTCGTGGGTCTCCGCCATTTCCTCGAAGAAGGCCCGGCCCCTGGCGGTCAGGCGCACGAGGGTCGAGCGGCGGTCCTGCTCGTCGGGCACCCGCACCACATGGCCGTCCTTGACCAGCCGGTCGACGATGCCGGTGACGTTGCCGTTGGAGACCATCAGCAGGCGCGACAGCTCGGTCATGGTCATGCCGGCCTCGAAGCGGAACAGCGCAGCCAGGACGTCGAAGCGCGGCAAGGTCACGCCGTAGCCGATCCGCAGGCGCTCGCGTAGCTCGCCCTCCATGAAGCGCGTGCTGCGCAGCAGCCGCAGCCAGAGCCGCAGGCGCTGCTTGCTGTGGCGGTCCTCCGCCACCTGGCGCGGTCTTTCCACGCGGGCCATCAGACCTCGCCCCCCGAGATCGCGATCGCCTGCCCGGTGACGGCGCTCGCGCCGGCCGAGCAAAGCCAGAGCACGGCCTCGGCGACCTCCTCGGGCTGCACGAAGCGGCCCTGGGGATTGCTGGCCTGCAGGCTGCGCCGCGCCTCGGCCTCGCTGCGGCCCGTGGTCTCGGCGATGACCTGGATCGAATCTTCCAGCAGCGGCGTCTCTGCGAAGCCCGGGCAGATCGCGTTGACGGTGATGCCGCTCTTGGCGGTCTCCTGCGCCAGGGCGCGCGCCAGACCGATCACGCCATGCTTGGCCGCGCAGTAGGGCGCGACGTAAGCGTAGCCCTTGAGGCCCGCGGTCGAGGCGATGAAAACGATGCGCCCGCTGCCGCGCCCCTGCATCTCTGCCAGGGCCGCGCGCGCGCAGAGAAAGGCACCAGTCAGGTTAACCGCCAGCATCCGCTGCCAGAGCGCCAGGTCCGTCTTGGAAAGCGGCGCACTTTCCGCCGCGCCGGCGTTGGACACCAGGATGTCGAGCGGACCGAAGGCGGCGCGGGCGGCCTCGAACATCGCCGCCACGCTAGCCTCGTCACCGACGTCCGCCGACACCGCCGCGGCCTTGGGCAAGGCCGCCGCCACCTCTTGCAAGGGCTGCTTCCGCCGTCCGGCCAGGGTCACCGCGCAGCCCTGGGCCGCCAGGGCGCGAGCGATAGCGGCGCCGAGTCCGCTGCCGCCGCCGGTCACCAGGGCGTGCTTTTCGCTCAGGTCGGCCAAGGTCACACCTTCATCGTCCCGGTCTCGCCACGCGCCGTCAGGCGCTGAAGCTGGTCGCGCCCGGCCAGGTAAGGCTTGGGCCAGACCGCGTCCTCCTGGCCGAGGGCGGCCGCCGCGTGCAGGGTCCAGTAGGGATCGGCCAGGTGCGGCCGGGCCAGGCAGCAGAGGTCGGCGCGCCCGGCCATGAGGATCGAGTTCACGTGGTCCGGCTCGTAGATGTTGCC
>JASJAL010000304.1 GCA_030067055.1 Kiloniellales bacterium
CTGGGCGACCGGCGCGACCACTTCGAGGCCCTGCACGACACCTGGCAGATGCTCACCACCATCGTCGAGGAACGCAAGCGGCGCGAGATCGACCCGACCCTGACCATGCTGCGGCAATGCGTGCTGGAGGCGGAGACCGACAGCGAGACGCCGCAGGTCGTGAAGGACCGCATCGCCAACATGCTCGGTTTCATGGAGCGGCTGACCAAGTGGTACGAGCAGGTCCGTGGCCTGCCCAAGACGACCCTGGTCGGCCTGATGCAGATGGGCGCCAAGGTCTCGCGCGTGTTGGGAAAGAAGGCGGCATGACCGGCGGGCCGCCGCCGCATCTCCCCGGTTTCACCCAGGGATGGTCCCGCTGATGTCATTTTTTTTGGACAAGAATTTCAGTCTTAACAGAAATATCAGAAGGGAGAATGAGGTGATGGCACAGAAGATATGGCAGGGCGACTTCGCCCGCTTCTGGTTCGGCCCGCGCGCAGCGCCGCCCGAGCCGCCTCCGAGGCCAGAGCGCAAGCCGCCGCCCAAGGCCCGCAAACCCGCGTCGAAGCCGGCGGAGGCCGGCCGGCCGCTGGGGATCGTCGAGGCGCATCGCAGGGCGCTGCGCGAGAAGCGCGTCCTGAAGCCGCAGCCCTAGCGGGACGCACGAAAGGTCGGCTGGAGGCAGCGGAGGTTCGCCATGGAGGTCGGGATGACGGGGACGGTCGCGCGAAAGGCTGCGTCGGCAGCGATCGCGGGTGCGGCAACTACCCGGGATGATCAAGGTGAGGCTGTTGGGACCAACCAGTCGAAATCCAAGGAGGACCCCTTCAGGGTCAACGCGCTGATCTTGTCCCCTGAAGCCGATCCGCTGACGGCCGAGGTTTGCTGGGATCCGGTCCGCTCACTTTGGAACGGCGGGATGATGCTGGCCGCCCTGGGGCTCGGTCCTTTGACCTTTGCCTGGGACGCTTTCCTGGTCTTTCTGTCGCTCGGCGCCGTCACCCTTTGCGCCGGCCACTCGGTTGGTTTCCATCGGCGCCTGATCCATCGCAGTTTCGATTGCCCCAAGTGGCTGGAGCGTTTTCTGGTCTGGCTCGGCACATTGGTTGGCATGGGCGGGCCCTTCTGGACGATCCGGACTCACGACACGCGGGACTGGGCGCAGCGCCAGACCAAATGCCACGATGTCTTCGCGCACCGCGAGGACCTGCCGAAGGACCTCTGGTCGAACCTTCATTGCCGCGTGCGCCTCGACAGACCACCCGGCTTCGATCCGGGGCCGGGAATTGCCGACGACCGCTTCTACGCCTTTCTGGAGAAAACCTGGATGCTGCAGCAGATCCCGATCGCATTGCTGCTCTACGCCCTGGGCGGTTGGTCCTGGGTAGTCTGGGGTGTCTGTGTCCGGGTCACTGTCTGCACCACAATGCACTGGCTCGTCACCCGTTTCGCCCATACGCGAGGCCCGCAGTCCTGGCTGGTCGAGGGCGCCGGAGTCCAGGCACACGACCTGCCGCTACTTGCCATCCCGACCATGGGCGAGGCCTGGCACAACAACCATCACGCCTTTCCGGCCTCGGCCCGGCACGGTCTCTATCCCGGGCAGATCGATCCCGGCTGGCGCTTCATCCAGGTCCTGCATTGGCTCGGCCTCGCCTGGAACGTCCAGACGCCCGAGACCTTGCCACCGCGCCCAGGCCTGACCCCGGTCATGCCGGGACTGGCGCGGCTTGACGCTTAGCAATCCGAGCAAAGGAACTCCGAGATGAGCCAGACGGCGAAGGCGTCAGAAGATCCCTTCAGGGTCAATTCCCTGATCCTGTCCCCGGAGGCCGACCCGCTTGCGGCTGAGGTGCGCTGGGATCCGGTGCGTTCGTTCTGGAACGGCGGGATGATGCTGGCCGCGCTGGTGCTCGGTCCGTTGACCTTCGCCTGGGACGCCTTCCTGGTGTTCCTCGTCACAAGCGCGGTCGTGCTCTGCACGGGGCATTCGGTCGGCTTCCACCGGCGGCTGATCCACCGCAGCTTCGACTGCCCGAAGTGGCTCGAGCGGCTGCTGGTCTGGTCCGGGACAGCGGTCGGCATGGGCGGGCCGCTCTGGACCATCCGGGTTCACGACACCCGGGATTGGGCGCAGCGCCAGGCCCGCTGCCACGATTACCTCTCGCATCGCCGGGGCTTCTGGACCGATGCCTGGTGGAACCTGCACTGCAAGCTGCGGCTGCGCCATCCGCCGGGCTTCGATCCGGGCCCCGGCATTGCCGACGACCGCTTCTACGTCTTCCTGGAGAAGACCTGGATGCTGCAGCAGCTGCCCATCGCCCTCCTGCTCTACGCCCTGGGAGGCTGGACCTGGGTGATTTGGGGCGTCTGCATCCGGGTCACCGCCTGCACCACCATGCACTGGTACATAGGGCGGGTTGCGCACACCCGCGGGCCGCAGTCCTGGTTGGTCGACGACGCCGGAGTGCAGGCCCATGACGTGCCGCTCTTCGCCATTCCGACCATGGGCGAGAGCTGGCACAACAACCACCACGCCTTCCCGGCCTCGGCCCGGCACGGCCACTATCCGGGGCAGGCCGATCCGGGTTGGAGGTTCATCCAAGCCCTGCAATGGCTCGGCCTGGCCTGGAACGTCCAGACGCCCGAAACGCTGCCGCCGCGCCCTGGCCTGACCCCGGTCATGCCGGGTTCCAACGCATTCGGAGTGGAGGCAGAACTCGCGCAGGTGCGAGGCAGCGACAGCAGGCGATAGGCCGACGTCTGCCGACGCTGCGCGCCCATCTCGGCGCCGCGCGCGACGGCGCCAGGGCCGCCTCATTTTCTTGCGCGAAGCCGGTGGCGGGCGAGCGAGTCTTGCGTTCGATGGGCCCGGAAAAGCGATCTCGCAAAACCGGCATCGGCCGCCTTGGATCGGGCTAGAAAGCGCACCATGTGAGCTCTGTGTTCGGCGCGAGCGATGTTTGAATTCCTCTCGCGTTTCGCATTTAAGCTGGCTGCTAGCACATTCATTTACGGGGATGAAATGCCAAGGAACCTTCGCGTCTTCGCCATGGTCGCTGCGCTCCTGCTGGCCTCCTCGCCGCTGCAGGCCGGCGACGGCAGCCTGACCGGCGTGGAGCGGGACCAAGAGGTCCAGGGACTCCTCTTTCTGAGGATCCCCTTCGGCCAGGACAAGTCGCCCGCGCGCCCCTCCGTCGGCGTCGACCTGGACGTGCGCTCGGAGTCGGAACGCCAGTACGAGCAAGAGAGCTACGATCCGAAGAGCGGGCGGCGCATCCCCTCTCAGGACCCGGACAAGGTCCGGACCTGGGAACTGGAGTAGCCGGCTCCCCTTTCCATCCGATCTTCCAGCTCTCGTAAGCTCAGGTCCGGGCCGGAGCCGGTCCCGCGAGCCTGGGCGCGCCCTGTGCCAGGCCGAGGAACAGGACGGCGGCGGCCAGGGTGTAGACCGCCATCACCAGGATCTGGGCATCGAGCCCGATGCCGAGGTCGAGAAGGCCGCCCATCAGCCCCGGCGCGAGACCGGTGGCGAAGACCATGGCGGCGACCGCCAGGGCGCGGATCGCGCCCAGGTGCCGGGTGCCGTAGATCTCCGCCCAGAGGGCGCCGATCAGCGTCGTCGCGGCCCCGGCCGTGGCGCCACTAAGAGCCATGAAGGCGAGGGCGACCCAGGCTGCGTCGGCCAGTCCCAGCAGGAAGAGACCGGCCGCCATCGGCAGGAGGTAGGCGGGTAGCAGGCGCCCGGCGTTCCAGCGGTCGACGGCCCAGCCGAAGGCGAGCGAGGCGCCGACCGCGGCCAGGGAATAGCCGGGATAGGCGGCGGCGAAGAGCGCCAGGCTCCAGCCCTTGGTCTCGACCAGGTGGACCTGGTGGAAGAACACGCCGGTCAGGATGAAGGACGGCGCCAGGATCCCGGGCATCAGGGCGTAGAACAGCGGATCGCGCAGCACCTCGCCGCGGGTCCAGTCACGCGGCAGCACTTTGCCGTGGCCGTCGACCGGTGCCGGATTGCGCGGGGTCCTGCCGTGCCGCAGGAGCGCATAGGCGAGCGGCAGGGCGAGCAGGAGCAAGGCGCCGGCGGCCACGACCCAGGTCTCGCGCCAGCCGATCCAGAGCGCCAGGCCGACCGCGACGATCGGGAAGAGCGCCTCGCCGGCCGGAAAGCCCATGGCGGCGATGGCGATGGCCCGGCCGCGCTGGGCGTTGTACCAGCGACCCATGGCGGTGAAGCAGAGGTGGCTCAACAGGCCCTGGCCGAAGAGCCGCAAGCCGAAGAGGACCAGGACCAGCATCACCGGCGAGGCGACCGCGGCCATGGCCAGCGCGATCAGGGCCAGGCCAGTGATGGTCGCCGCGGAAAGCCGGGCGAGGGGCTGCGTATCGGCCAGCTTGCCGAGCCAGACCAGAGTCGCTGCGCTGGCCAGGGTGGCCAGGGTATAGAGCCCGCCGAAGCCGCCGTGGCTCAGATCGAAGGCCGCGCGCAGATCGCCGGAGAAGAGCGAGATGAAGTAGGTCTGGCCGAAGCTCGAGGAGAAGCTCAAGAGGAAGCCGGCCCCGAGCCAGCGCAGGTTGCTCCGCAGGAAGGAGAAGCTCAGCATGCCGGTTGCAACTCAGGGGCTCGGCGCGGATCGTGAAGTGGCGGCTTCATCGGCACTCTGACTCGTTGTCATGCCCGGACTTGATCAGGGCATCCATCGAAGCGTCGCCACCAAGGATCGCCGGATCAAGTCCGGCGATGACAGCGGTGTCGGAGACCCGAGGGATGCGGCACTAGATCGCGCCGCCGTCCTTGAGACCGGCGATCTCCTCCGGGCTGAGACCGAATTCCTGGAGGACCTCGTCGGTGTGCTCGCCGCAGGTCGGCGGGGCGTGGCGGTAGTCGACCGGGGTCTCGGAGAACTTGATCGGATTGCCGATCAGGTCGACCTCGCCGCTCTGGCTGCCGGGGTAGGGCATCTTGAGGTGCATGCCGCGGTGGACGACCTGAGGGTCGGCAAAGACCTGGTCCAGGGTGTTGACCGCGCCGCAGGGGACGTGGAGGCCGGCCAGGCCGTCGACCCATTCGGCTTGGGTCTTCTTGACGGTCACGTCGGGCAGCAGGGCGTAGAGCGCCTCGCGGTTCCGCACCCGATTGGCGTTCGTGGTGAAGCGCGGGTCGGACGCCAGGTCGGGCGCATCGGCGAAGGCGCAAAAGCTCTGGAACTGCCGGTCGTTGCCGACCGCCAGGATGAAGTAGCCGTCGGCGCAGGGCAGGACCTTGTAGGGGACGATGTTGGGATGCTCGTTGCCCTGACGCTTGGAGACCTTGCCCGAGGTCAGGTAGTTCAGGCCCTCGTTGACCAGCCAGGCGACCTGGGTGTCGAGCAGCGCCAGGTCGACGTGCTGGCCCTTGCCGGTCTGGTGGCGGTGGTGCAGGGCGGCCAGGATCGCGCTGACCGCGTACATGCC
>JASJAL010000305.1 GCA_030067055.1 Kiloniellales bacterium
CCTGCCGGGCCCTCGACATGCCGATCGTCTCGGGCAACGTCTCGCTCTACAACGAGACCCAGGGCCAGGCGATCCTGCCGACTCCGGTGATCGGCGGCCTGGGCGTGCTGGAGGACTGCGCCAAGGCACCCGACATCGCCCTCAAGGCGCCAGGGGAGGCCATCGTCCTGATCGGCGAGACCCAGGGCCAACTTGGCGCTTCGGCCTATCTGCGGGAGATTCTAAGCCGTGAGGAGGGGGCGCCACCACCGGTCGACCTGGCGGTCGAGCGGCGCAACGGCGACTTCCTGCGTGGCCTGATCGCCGCGGGCCGGATCGGCGCCTGCCACGATCTCTCCGACGGCGGCCTGCTGGTCGCGCTGGCCGAGATGGCCCTGGCCGGCAGCGCCGGCATCGGCGCGCGGCTGGACTTGCTAGAGGATGGCGGTCTGCCTGCCCACGCGTGGCTGTTCGGCGAGGACCAAGCGCGCTATCTTGTGACCACGAGGGATGCCGAGAACCTCCTCGATATGGCCCGAGCGGCCGCCGTGCCCGCCGCGGAAATCGGCAGGACCGAGGCGGGCGCCGCGTTGACACTTTCCGACGGGGCCACCATATCGCTGGAGGTTCTAGAAGGCGCCCACGCCGGCTGGCTCCCGGGCTTTATGAGCGCAGGGGCCCGGACGGCCGGCAACTAGGACCGAGCAGCGGTGGGGACGCAATGACATGCCGATGAATCCGGCGGAAATCGAGAAGCTGATCAAGGACGCCCTACCGGACGCGGAGGTGAAAATCGAGGACCTGCGCGGCGACGGCGATCACTACGCCGCCTACGTCGTCTCCTCCGCCTTCAAAGGCAAGAACCGGGTACAGCAACATCAGATGGTCTACCAGGCCCTTCAGGGACGGATGGGCAACGAACTCCACGCCCTCGCCCTGCAGACCTCGGCGCCGCCGGAGGCCTGATCGCCCCAAAGGCGGGAATCCTGGACCGGACCGCAAGGAAGGACAGAATGGACAAAACGATCAACGAGCGTATTCAGCAGGAACTGGACGAGAACCAGGTCGTGCTCTTCATGAAGGGCACCCCGGTCTTCCCGCAGTGCGGCTTTTCCGCCACCGTGGTCCAGGTCCTCAACCACATGGGCGTCAAGTTCAAGGGCATCGACGTCCTTCAGGACCCGGGCCTGCGCCAGGGGGTCAAGGACTTCACCAATTGGCCGACCATCCCGCAGCTCTACGTCAAGGGCGAGTTCGTCGGCGGCTGCGACATCATCCGCGAGATGTTCCAGAGCGGCGAGTTGCAGGAGCTCCTGACCCAGAGCGGTGTCAAGACCGAAGCCGTCGCCTGACCGATCCTACACCCAGACGACCGAGGAGGGCCGCCCGAAGCGAGGCGGCCCTTGCGTTTTTTGCCGCCGCGGCCAGACTGGACGGGTGATGACCATCGTCGACCTCGATCACGTCAATATCCGCACCGCCCATGGTCCCGCCTTGGTCCGATTCTATCGGGAGGTTCTGGGCCTAGAGGTCGGTCCGCGGCCGCCCTTCAGCTTCCAAGGCACCTGGCTCTACTGCGGGTCCAAGGCCGCGATCCACCTGGTCGAAATCGACGCCCCGGGGGCCGGCGGCGGGATCTCGGGTATCGAGCATTTCGCCTTCACGGCGAAGGGCCTGGAGGCCTTCCTCGAGCGGCTGCGCGCCGCCGAGATCGCCTACGATCTCCGCACCGTACCGGATTGGGGCATCCGCCAGGTCCATCTGCGCGATCCGGACGGCAACCACGTCGAAATCGCTTTCGCCCCCGACGAGGCGGCGAAGCCTGCGACCTGAGCGACACCGAGAACGGAAAACGGGCCGCCGGCGATCAGCCGGCGGCCCGACGTCCTTTCGGCCTCGCGCCGATCTGCTACTGGTTTTCCTTGGCCCAGATCAGGAAGCGCTGAAATAGCTCGTCCTGTTGCCGCTGGTTCATCTTGTCGGCCAAGCCCGGCACCTCCTTGGCCAGGAAGGCCTTGAAGGCGGCCTGTAGCTGGTCATCCTGACCGCTGCCGCCGGAGCGGGCCACGGCGAGCCGTTTCTGCAGCCAGGCTTCCGAAGCCGGGAAACGGGTCCAGCCCGGAACCGAGGCCTGAAGGCTGACCTCGGTCCACTTCCGGTGCCTCGGCTTCTTCTGGAACTCGGCGATGTTGTCGAAGAGGGCGTTCACGAAGCGCTCGACGTTCCGATAGCGCTTGGTGTCCTGCTTCCAGGCAAAGACCGCGAGGACGGCACCGACCGAAAGCGTCTCGATCTCGCTGCCGGGCGCGATCAGCTTCGGATAGTCATCGGGTTTCAATCGACCCGGCAGATAGGTCTGCAGCAGCGCCGGACTCCGCGGGATGCTCAGCAGATGCAGCCCGTCCTCGGCCTTGACCGTGCTGAGGAGGTCGGTCGGCTTCGCGGCCACAGAGACCATGGCGTCGATCTTGCCGCTCTTCAGCATCTCCAGGGCCAGCGCCTGGTCGTAGTTGGTCGGCTTGATCTGGACACCGATGGTCTGGAACACGATCGAAGCGGTGACCGTCGAGCCGCTGCCCGGCTCGCCGATGTTGACCCGCTTGCCGGCAAGCTGCTCGAGACTTCCGACCTGCTTACGCGCCAGAAGGTGGAATTCCTCGTTGTAGAGCTTGGTGATGTAGTTCAGGCGCCGATCCAGGCCTTTGTGGATCTTTCGGTCGCGCACGTAGGCCAGAACGTCGGACTGGATGATCCCGACATCCACGCCCTTGAGATAGAGGATGTCGGTGACGTTCTGGAGCGAGCCCTTGCCCATGATCGGCAGGATCCGCAGGTCGTCGCCGTCGTCCAGCACCGCAGACATGTCGGCCCCGATTCGAAAGGCCGTGTCCTCGATGCTGCCGGTGACGATGCGCACCGTGTTGGCGTTAACCTTTTTCTTGAGTTGGAAGTAGCTTTCAGCGTGTGCACTTGTCGCCGCCACAGCCAATGTGGCGCAGAGCAGGAAAGTGAACCTGAACGGTCCTCCTGGCCTCAACATGCTCAATCGCCTCCTATTTGCAGAAGGATTGAAGGGAGATCACCACCCCTGCGTGAAGATTCGAATGTATGACGAGTGGGGTATGGTCTTCTCCATAGACGGGAGTTGCAATGGAGCTACCAGCTGGTCTGATTGGAGTGCAAAGATAAAGCACCGCAGAGGCTCAAGCAACAACTCCCAATTGATCTTGACGCAGTCAAGCTGCAGCAACCCTATGGCTTTTATCGGTCGTTTGTGTCTTTTTTGTGGGCCGGGCCTTTTGCATCGCCAGCCCGGCCGGAGATCACGTATATCCTTCGGCGATCATGGAAAACGGCACTTGGGACCCGAAGGGAATGGGTCGCTCGAACTGCAGGTCTGCGCAGAGTCGCGGACCGGTCCGCTTGCGCGAGAAGGCCCAAGCTGCAAAATCGGATCGGTTGCAGCGCTGCCCACCTTTGGTCCCAGGATTTAGCGTCAGCCGTGGCCGCTAGAGTTCCGGCCAACGTCGTTGCTGGCTTCGTCACCAGGAGGAGAAGTATGGCGAAAGCAGGGTCACTCGGAAGTCTGGGTTTGGGAATCTGCCTGGTCGCAATCCTCGCGCTCGGCGTCGCTGCAGGCGACACCAAGGCGCAGAGCTGGGAGCCGCGGAAGCCGGTGGAGCTGGTCATCATGGCCGGCAAGGGCGGTGGCGCCGACAAGATGGCGCGTCGCTTCAAGCGCATCATCGAGGACGAAGAACTTTCGCCGGTCCCCTTCGTCCCGATCAACAAGCCCGAGGGCTCGGGCGCCGAAGCGCTGAGCTACATGGCCAAGAACAAGGGCAATCCGCACGTCGTCATGGTGACCCTCAACAGCTTCTACACCACGCCGTTGCGCCGGCCCGAGCTCAAGATCGACATCAACGCCTTCACGCCGATCGGCCGCATGGCCGAGGACACCTTCGTGCTCTGGGTGCATTCGGACAGCAACATCACCTCCCTGGACGAGTTCATCGCCGCCGCCAAGGCAAAGGGCGACGAGTGGGTGATGGCCGGAACCGGCAAGTCCTCAGAGGACAACCTGCTGACCGACACCCTCAACGCCGCCTACGGCCTGCAGATGAAGTACGTGCCCTTCAAGGGCGGCGGCAGGGTCGCCAAGGAACTGGTCGAGAAGCGCGCCGATTCGACGGTCAACAACCCGGCCGAGCAAGAGGACTACTACCTCGACGGCAAGACCCGGCCGCTGGCCGTCTTCACCCCGGACCGCCTCGACATGTTCACCGACGTCCCGACCTTCAAGGAGAAGGGACGCGAGATGGTCTACTTCATGCAGCGCAGCATCGTCGGCCCGCCGGGGATGAGCAACGAGGCCGCCGCCTTCTACCAGGACCTCTTCCGGGAGGTCTACGAGTCCAAGGACTGGCAGGACTACATGAACCAGGCCAGCCTGCGCGGCCACTTCCTGACCGGAAAGGACCTCAAGAGCTACTGGCTCCAGGAGCGCGACATCCACCGCAGCCTCCTGGCCAAGATGGGCGAGATCAACTAGCGCCCTCGCCGTCTTCGAGGCCGAAACGCGAAACGGCCCGCTGCCTTCCCGGCAGCGGGCCGTTGAGCTTTTTGGATCGCGGCGGCGTCAGCGCGAATAGTACTCGGTCACCAGGTTCGGCTCCATCTGCACCGGATAGGGCACGTCGGCGAGCTTGGGACCGCGGACGAACTGGGCCTTCATCTGGTTGTAGTCGACCGAGATGTAGTCCGGCACGTCGCGTTCGACCGACTGCACGGCGTCCAGCACCAAAGGCAGCTCCCGGCTCTTCGCCTTGATCTGCACCACGTCGCCGTCGTGCAACCGATAGGAGGGGATGGTCACCCGCTTGCCGTTGACCTGAATGTGGCCGTGATTGACGAACTGGCGGGCGGCGAAGACGGTCGGCACCAGCTTGGCGCGGTAGATCATCGCGTCCAGGCGCCGCTCGAGGATCTCGACCAGGTTCTCGCCGGTGTCGCCGCGCCGGCGCACCGCTTCCGCGTAGTAGCGCCGGAACTGCTTCTCGCCGATGTTGCCGTAGTAGCCCTTGAGCTTCTGCTTGGCCATCAGCTGGGTGCCGAAGTCCGAAGGCTTGCGGCGGCGCTGGCCGTGCTGGCCCGGGCCGTACTCGCGCTTGTTGACCGGGCTCTTGGGCCGGCCCCAAAGGTTAACGCCCAGGCGGCGGTTGATCTTGTACTTGGAGGTCTCGCGTTTCGACATCTGCTGTCGGTTCCTTCTGTTTTTGTCCCGGTAGTCCCGGCCCCTTGATCGCAAAGGATCTTTTCGGGGCGGGCGGGGTCTGAGCCTCTGGCGCCCAGCCCACGTTCCCGGAAATTGGCGGCCGGACTATAGGGCCGCCGCCGGATTTGTCAAACCTCTCCCCGGC
>JASJAL010000041.1 GCA_030067055.1 Kiloniellales bacterium
TGCGCTTCGTCGGTTGCGACCAGGCCTATGTCGCGGCCGGCGGCAGCTACTTCACCGCCGAGACCCACATCTGCCACCTGGGCGAGGCGCGGCTGCAGGAGCCGCTCTACGTCGAGAGCCAGACGCTTTCGGCCGACGGCAAGAAATGGCGCCTCTTCCACCGCCTTTACAGCGCCCACAGCGAGGAATTGCTGGCCACCGGCGAGCACATGCTGCTGCACGTCGACCTGGAGACCCGCCGCGTGGCGCCCGCCCGCGAACCGGTCGCGGGCAGGCTGTCGGCACTGGCGGCGGCGCAGGCCGGGCTGCCGAAGCCGGAACAGGCCGGGGCCGCGATCGGCAAGAGAGGATAGGACATGGACTTCGCGCTCAGCCCGGAACAGGAGATGGTCGTCGAGACCGTGCGCCGCTTCGTCGAGACCGAGCTCTATCCCCACGAGGCCGAGGTCGAGCGCAGCGGCTTGGTGCCGCGCGAGTTGGGCGAGGCGATCAAGGCTAAGGTCCTCGAGCTGGGCTTCTTCGCGCCCAACCTGCCGGTCGAGGTCGGCGGTGGCGGCCTGGACCACCTGACCTTCACCCTGCTGGAACGCGAGCTGGGCCGGGCCTCCATGGCGCTCACGGTTTTCTGGGGCCGGCCCTCGGGCATCCTCATGGCCTGCGACGACGAGCAGCGGGAGCGCTACCTGCTGCCGGCCGCGCGCGGCGAGAAATTCGATGCCCTGGCCATGACCGAGCCAGACGCCGGCTCCGATGTCCGGGGCATGAAGTGCCACGCGCGGGCCGACGGCGACGACTGGATCGTCAACGGCAGCAAGCACTTCATCAGTCACGCCGACGTTGCCGACTTCGCGATCGTCTTCGTTGCGACCGGTGAGGAGGAGACGCCGCGCGGGCCGAAGAAGAAGATCACCTGCTTCCTGGTCGACCGCGGCACGCCGGGCTTCGAGATCCGGCCCGGCTACGACTCGGTGTCGCACCGGGGCTATCACAACTGCATCCTCGCCTTCGACGACTGCCGCCTGCCGTCCGGCCAGGTGCTCGGCGAGGTCCACCGCGGCTTCGACCTGGCCAACGACTGGCTCTACGGCACCCGCCTGACCGTCGCCGCGATGTGCGTCGGCCGGGCCCGGCGCGCCTTCGATCACGCCTTGAGCTATGCCGCCCAGCGCAAGCAGTTCGGCCAGACCATCGGCAAGTTTCAGGGCGTGTCCTTCAAGCTGGCCGACATGATCACCGAGATCGACGCCGCCGACTGGCTGACCCTGGCGGCGGCCTGGCGCCTGGACCGGGGCCTGCCGGCCAACCGCGAGATCGCCTCGGCCAAGCTCTACGCCTCGGAGATGCTGGCCCGGGTCACCGACGAGGCGATCCAGGTCCACGGCGGCCTCGGCCTGATGGACGACCTGCCGCTGGCACGCTTCTGGCGCGACGCCCGGGTCGAGCGGATCTGGGACGGGACCTCCGAGATCCAGCGGCACATCATCAGCCGCGACCTGCTGCGCCCGCTGGAGTCCTGATGGCCGGGCGCCTGGACCGCCTGCTCCGGCCCGCGACCATCGCCGTCATCGGCGGCCGCGAGGCCGAGGGGGTCATCACCCAGTGCGACCGCCTGGGCTTCACGGGCGAGATCTGGCCGGTGAATCCCAAGCGCGAGGCGATCGGCGGGCGGCGCTGCTTTGCCCGCGTTGCGGATCTGCCCGGGGTGCCGGACGCCGCCTTCATCGGGGTCAACCGTAAGGCGACGCCCGGGGTCCTGGCCGAGCTCGCGGCGCGCGGCGCGGGCGGTGCGGTCTGCTATGCCTCCGGCTTTCGTGAAGCGGACGCGGCAGGCCAGGGCCTGCAGGCGGCCCTGCTCGACGCGGCGGGCGAGATGCCGATCCTGGGCCCCAATTGCTACGGCCTGATCAACTACCTGGACGGCGCATTGCTCTGGCCCGACGAGCAGGGCGGCCGGCGGCTCGAGGCCGGGGCCAAGGGGGTCGCCATCGTCACCCAGTCCTCGAACATCGCGATCTCCATGACCATGCAGCGGCGCGGCCTGCCGCTGGCCTACGTGGTGACCGCGGGCAACCAGGCGCAGACCGGCATCTCCGAGATCGCCGCCGGCTTGCTGGGGGATCCCCGGGTCACGGCGCTGGGCCTGCACATCGAGGGCTTCGACGACGTCGCGGCCTTCCAGGCCATGGCGGCCAGGGCCCGGGGCCTGGGCAAGCCGATCGTGGCCTTGAAGGTGGGGCGCACCGCGCAGGGGCGCACTGCCGCGGTCACCCATACGGCCTCGCTGGCTGGCTCCGACGCCGCCGCCGAGGCCTTGTTCCGACGTCTCGGCATCGCGCGCGTTCCTTCGATTTCGGCCTTTCTCGAGACCCTGAAGCTGCTGCACCTTCACGGTCCGCTGACGGGTTTCTCCATCGCCTCGATTAGCTGCTCGGGCGGTGAGGCGGCGCTCATGGCCGATGCCGTGGTCGGGACCCGGCTTCGCTATGCGCCCCTGGGCGAGTCCGAGGCGGAGGCGATCGCTGCGGTCCTGGGTCCGCTGGTCACGGTCGACAACCCGCTCGACTACCACACCTACATCTGGGGCGACCGGCCGGCGATGACGGCGACCTTCGCCGGCGTCCTCCGGAACGGCTACGACCTGACCTTGCTGGTCCTGGACCTGCCGCGCGGCGATCGCTGCGACGATAGCGCCTGGCGGCAGACGCTGGCCGCCTTCCAAGACGCCCTGGCGGCGAGCGGCGGCAAGGGCGCCGTCGTCGCCTCCCTGCCCGAGAACCTGCCCGAGGCCGCGGCCCAGGCGCTGATCGCCGAAGGGGTGGTGCCGCTCCGCGGGATCGAGGACGCCATGATCGCAGCGGAAGCCGCGGCGACCATCGGAGAGGCCTGGGCGCGTCCCGAAGCCCCGAGGGTGTCGGCCGCGATAGGATGCGGCGGCAAGTCGGTCACCCTCGACGAGGCCGAGGCCAAGACGCGACTCGCCGCCTTCGGCGTCACGGTGCCGGAGGGCCGCCGGGCCGCCAGCGTCGAGGAGGCCGTGACCTGCGGCGAGACCCTTGGCTTTCCGCTCGCGGTCAAGACGCTGGGTCTGGCGCACAAGTCTGAGGCCGGCGCCCTCCGTCTCGGCCTTCGGTCGAGCGCGGAGCTACGGGCGGCGGCGGAAGCCTTGCTGCCGCTGGGCCACGGCCTGCTGGTCGAGCGCCAGGTCGAGGGCGGCGTTGCGGAGGTCCTGCTCGGCCTGCAGCGCGACCCGCAGCTGGGCCATTTGCTGACATTGGGCGCCGGCGGCGTCCTGGCTGAGCTGCTTCAGGACAGCCGGAGCCTGTTGCTGCCGGCGAGCGAGGACGAGATCCGCGCCGCCCTCGAAAGCCTCAAGGTCGGGGCCCTGCTGCGCGGCTACCGGGGCCGGCCGCGGGGTGACATCGAGGCCTTGGTCGCGTTGGTCTTGGCCTTGGGCCGTTTCGCCGGGACCGAAGCGGTCGAGGAGCTCGACCTCAACCCCGTCATCGTCCGCGCGGAAGGCCTCGGCGCCGTCGCCGCCGACGCACTCATCCGGATCAGGGAGGACACCCCATGACCGACTTCATCAAGACCCGCCGAGAGGGCACAATCCTCGAGGTCACGCTCGACCGGCCCAAGGCCAACGCCATCGACCTGGCGACCAGCCGGATCATGGGCGAGACCTTCCAGGCCTTCCGGGACGACCCCGAGCTCAGGGTCGCGATCCTCTGCACCGCCGGCGAGCGGTTCTTCTCGGGCGGCTGGGACCTCAAGGCCGCGGCCGCCGGCGATGCGGTCGACGGTGACTACGGGGTCGGCGGCTTCGGCGGCCTGCAGGAGCTGCGCGACCTGAACAAGCCGGTGATCGCCGCGGTGGCCGGCATGGCGGTCGGCGGCGGCTTCGAGCTGGCGCTCTCGGCCGACCTGATCTTCGCGACCGAGGAGTCCTCCTTCGCGCTGCCGGAGATCCGGGCCGGCACCCTGGCCGACGCGGCGACCTGCAAGCTGCCCAAGCGCATCCCCTATCACGTCGCGATGGACCTGCTGCTGACCGGGCGCTGGATGAGCGCCGAAGAGGCGCAGCGCTGGGGCCTGGTCAAGGAAATCGTACCGGCCGCCGAGCTCATGGACCGGGCCTGGGACTGCGCCCGCCTGTTGGCGAGCGGCCCGCCCCTGGTCTACGCCGCGATCAAGGAGGTCGCCCGAGCCGCCGAGGCCGAGACCTTCCAGGACGCCATGAACCGCATCACCAAGCGCCAGTTCCCGACCGTCGACCGGCTCTACGGCAGCGAGGACAACGCCGAGGGCGCGCGCGCCTTCGCCGAGAAGCGCGATCCGGTCTGGAAGGGACGCTAGCGCTTTCGCCGCTCAGCGCAGGAGCATGTAGCTCACGTCGCTCATCACCAGGACGATCAGGAAGCTCAGCATGACGACGGCCAGGGCGCCAAAGCCCGGAAGCTTGAGCGCGGAGCGGGCGATGAACCATTCGTAGAGGCCGAGGGCCAATAACACCGCCAGGGAGAGCAGGTCGGCGGTGGCTTCCGGCACGACGCCGCTGTGCCTGGCACCGAGCAGCAGAGGCGCCGCAATCACCGTCTGGATCACTTGCGACCAGTTGTAGGCGACGATGTGCAAGCGATAGCGCTCGGCGCGGCCGATCGCCCGGGTGAAGTGATACATGGCCAGGGGGAAGGCGGCCCAGACGATGACGAAAGCGATGGCTTCGACCATGACGATCCGCAGAGTCCCGGCACTCATCGGCCGCGGATCGAAATGGGCGAAGGCGATGTAGCCGGGTGCCACCAGGACGGCGGCGAAGAAGGACTGCCAGAAACCCTGGTCGCTGTCGTCGAACAAGGCCAAGCCGTCCGGATCGCCGCGCAGCAGGCGAAGGGCGCCGTAGAGTCCGGCGAGGATCTCGCGCAGGCTTGGGATCAAGACCCGAAGTATCCGTCCAGAACCGCCCGGTAGACCTGGGCGAGTTGGCGCAGCTCCTCCAGCCCGACCTGCTCGTCGACCTTGTGGGCGGTGGCGTTCCTCAGGCCGAGCTCGGCCACCGGGCAGGCGTCCTTGATGAAGCGGGCATCGGAGGTGCCGCCGGTGGTGCCAAGCTCGGTCTCTAGCGCCAGCACTTGCTTGATGGCCCCTGCGCAGAGTTCACTCAGCCGGCCTGGCGGGGTCAGGAAGGACTCGCCCGAGACCCGGATGTCCAGGTCGTAGCGGGCGCCTTCGGCGTCGAAGCGCTCGCGCAGCCAGGTCTCGATGTCGGCGCTGGCGTGCTTGTCGTTGAAGCGGCAGTCGAAGACCGCGCGGGCCTGGGCCGGGATCACGTTCGTCGCCGGGTTGCCAACGTCGACGGAGACAATCTGCAGGCTGGTCGGCGGGAAGAACTCGCTGCCCTCGTCCAGTGGCTCGGCGGTCACGGCGTTCAGCATGCGGACCAGGCGGTGCACCGGGTTGTCCGCCAGGTGGGCGTAGGCGGAATGGCCCTGGACGCCGTGGACGGTGAGGCGGCCGTTCATGGCGCCGCGGCGGCCGATCTTGACCATGTCGCCCAGGCGCCGGTCGCTGGTCGGCTCGCCGACCAGGCAGTGGTCCAGGGTCTCGCCGCGCTCGGCCATCCAGCCCAGAACCTTACAGGTGCCGTTGATCGCGATGCCTTCCTCGTCGCCGGTGATCAGCAAGGACAGCGAGCCGCCGAAGTTCGGCCCGCCGTCTTCCAGGAACCCGGAGACGGCGGCCAGGAAGGCGGCGATCGAGCCCTTCATGTCGACCGCGCCGCGGCCGTAGAGCACCCCGTCGACGACCTCGGCGCCGAAGGGATCGACGCTCCAGTCGGCGGGATCGCCGACCGGCACCACGTCGGTATGCCCGGCATAGCAGAAGTTGGGACCGGTCGTGCCGAGGCGGGCGTAGAGGTTGTCGACGTCCGCGGTGCCGTCTTGAGAGAAGGTCAGGCGATGGCAGGCGAAGCCCAGCGGCTCCAGCCAGGATTGCAGCAGGTCCAGCGCCCCGCCCTCGACGGGGGTGATGCTGGGACAGCGGATCAGCGCCCGCGTGGCCTCGACGACGTCGATCGCCGCCATGGCGACTAGGTCCGCAGCAGTTCGTTGATCGAGGTCTTGGCGCGGGTGCGCTCGTCGACCCGCTTGATGATGACCGCGCAGTAGAGGCTGGGGCCGGGCGTACCATCGGGCAGGGGCTTGCCGGGCAGGCTGCCGGGCACGACCACGGAGTAGGCCGGGACCCGTCCGTAGTGGACCTCGCCGGTCTCGCGGTCGACGATCTTGGTCGAGGCGCCGATGAAGACACCCATGGAGAGCACCGAGCCCTCTTCGACCACCACGCCCTCGACGACCTCGGAGCGGGCGCCGACGAAGCAGTTGTCCTCGATGATCACCGGGCCGGCCTGCAGGGGCTCGAGCACGCCGCCGAGACCGGCGCCGCCGGAGATGTGGCAGTTCTTTCCGACCTGGGCGCAGGAGCCGACGGTCGCCCAGGTATCGACCATGGTGCCGCGGCCGACGTGGGCGCCGAGGTTGACGAAGCAAGGCATGAGGACCACGCCCGGCGCGATGTAGGCCGAGCGGCGCACGGTGCAGTTGGGTACGGCCCGGAAGCCGGCGGCGCGGAAGCGGTTCTCGCCCCAGCCGGCGAACTTCGAGGGCACCTTGTCGAACCAGGGCGATGTGCCCCAGCTGTCGGTCTCGGAGCCCGGGCCGCCGGCGATGGTCTGCATGTCGTAGATCCGGAAGGACAGTAGCACCGCCTTCTTGAGCCACTGGTTGACCTGCCAGTCGGTGCCGGCCTTCTCGGCGACCCGGAAGCGGCCCTCGTCGAGCCCGGTCAGCGCTTCCTCGATGGCGTCGCGCAGCGCCCCGGTGGTGTGGATGTCGACCTGGTCCCGCGCCTCCCAGGCCTCGTCGATTGTCTGTTCCAGCGCCGCGCTGTCCATCTCCGGCCGCCTCCAATGTCCCGCCGCTCGATCCAAAGCGGCGCGACTCTGCGGGAGCGCCCTCTGGGAGTCAACGGGCGCCGCCGGTGGTGACAGGCTCAGGCTTCAAGCGTTGCCGCCAGGAACGCCGAAAGGTCCTCGGTGACGTGGTGGACGTGATCGCCCTCGGCGCCGTGGCGGGCGCGGTGGTCGTCGTGGGAGACCCAGACCGTGGTGATGCCGAGCGCCGCGGCCGGCTCCAGGTTGCGGGCGATGTCGTCGATAAACACGCTGCTTTCCGGTGCGATGCCGTGCTGGGCGATGAGCTTGTCGTAGGCGCTGGGGTAGGGCTTGCCCTCGAAGTCGGCGGCGGCGATGTCGAAGATCGCCTCGAAGTGTCGCCGCAGGCCCAGGCGGTCGAGCACGCGCTCGGCATAGGGGGTCGAGGCGTTGGTGAAGATCAGCTTGCGTCCCGGCAGGCGGTCCAAGGTGGCGTCGAGGGCGGGTGCCGGGGCGATGGGCGAGAGGTCGATGTCGTGGACGTAGTCGAGGTAGCCCTCTGGCTCCATGCCGTGGTTGGTCATCAGGCCGCGCATGGTGGTCCCGAACTCGAGGAAGTACTGCTTCTGCAGCCGGTGCGCGGCCTCCAGGTCGAGGCTCAGGAAGTCCTGGACGAAGGCCTTGATGCGCCGGTCGACCTGATCGAAGAGCCGCGAGCTCGGCGGGTAGAGCGTGTTGTCGAGGTCGAAGAGCCAGACCTCGACGTCCTCGGTCTTTGGAACCGGTCGGGTGCCGAGCGCGGCCTTGTCCGGGTCTGTATCGAAGGGTGTGGTCATGCCGGGAAATTAGGACGCCGGGCGGCCCCGAGACAAGCCGCCCTTTCTCCTCAGTTCGCGGCCCGGCTGACCCGATTGCGGCCTGCCTCCTTCGCGGCATAGAGGGCGTAGTCGGCGCGGGCCACGAAGTCGTCCGGGCTCTCGTTGTGCCGGAACTGGGCGGCCCCGATGGAGACCGTGACCGGGCCGATCTCCTCGCGCGACTTCTTCTTGACGATCTTCATCGAGCCGATTGCCTTGCGAATCTGCTCGGCCAAGGCCACCGCGTTCTCGATCGCCGTCTCGGGCAGGATGATCGCAAGCTCCTCGCCGCCGTAGCGCGCCGCGGTGTCCTTGCCCTTGACGTTCATTCGCAGGTTCGCACCGACCAGGCGCAGCACCTGGTCGCCGACCTGGTGGCCCCAGGTGTCGTTGAAGCGCTTGAAGTGGTCGATGTCGACCAGCAGCAGAGAAAGCGTAGTGCCGTTCTCCGAAGCGTCGGCGGTGGCCAGCGCCAGGCGATCGTCGAAGGCCTTGCGATTGGAGAGCCCGGTCAGGGAGTCGGTCAGCGCCGCCTCCAGGGTCTCCTCCAGGTCCTTGGACAGCGCGTTGATCGTCTGCGAGGACTCCTTCAGCTGGCCTTCGAGCTGGGTGCTGTGCCGGTGCATCTCAAGGGTCGCCGCGCTCAGGCGTTGGATCAGGTCGGCAACGTCGCCGCCCTCCATGCCGAGCTTCAGCTCCGAGGCCAGGTTGGTCAGGCTCTCGCGGTAGCTGCTGGTGTTCTGGCCGGCGTCGTCCAGGGAGGAAGCGATGCGGCCGATCTCGTCCTGCAGCTTTTCGCCGGTGGCGCGGACCGTCTCGTACTGCTGTCGGACCAGTGCATTGAAGCGCTCCACCGCGAAGCGAATGGTCCGGACCGCCATAGCCTGGTCGAGCTGCCCCTTGATCAGGAGGTCCTGTGCCCCGGCGGCGACCGCCCGCAGGCCCAGGTCTTCCTCCTCGTTGCCGGTCATCACCACGACCGGCGCCCGGGCATGAGCCGCCAACAGATTGTCGACGCTCGCCAGCCCGGTGGAGTCCGGCAGGTTGAGATCGAGGAGGACGACGTCGAAGGGCGTCTTGCCGAGTCGCTCCAGGCCGTCCTTCAAAGTCTCGGCATGGGTCAAGCGGAACTCGATGTGGCTCGTGTCGGCGAGGATCTCCTGCAGGAGGCGAGCGTCCGCCGCGTTGTCCTCGATCAGGAGCGCATTGATTGCGTCGAACCCGCCGCCGTTGGTGCGGCCGTCCTGTTGGCGGATCGCTTGATTGGCTTGCATGGTCTGGCTGGTCCTTCAGTTCTGTTTCTTGGCTGGATCTGGTCCAGGTCTGTCGAGGTCGGCCTATCCGACCCCTCGGAAGGGTAAGTCTCCGTCGCTCAGTCGGGCGGCGGCAGGACCGCCGATCTCAGCCAGAAGGCATCGATCGCCCGGATCAGCTCGACGAAGCTGTCGACGCTCATCGGCTTGCGGACGAAGGCGTTGGCGTTGAGATCGTAGACGGCCACGACATCGTCGTGCGCGCAGGAGGTGGTCAGGACGATCACCGGAATCCGCCGCAGCCGCGGATTCGCCTTGATCGTCTCCAGAAGCTCGCGGCCGTCCTTGCGGGGCAGATTGAGGTCCAGGAGGATCAGGTCCGGACGCGCGGGCTCGGCGTTCGGCGCCGGCTCGGCGAGCAAGGCCTCGGCGGCGACGCCGTCGCGGGCCACGGTCAGGTGATGCGGAGCCCGGATCTCCTTGAGCGCCTCTTGCGCCAGTCGCACGTCGGCAAGGTTGTCCTCGACCAACAGGATCTCGATCGGCCGGGCCGGGCTGATGTGGAGACTTGGATTGCTGAGGGCCATGCAGAGCTACCCGAGCTTCGGCAGAGTGAAGCAGAAGCGGCTACCGCGCCCCTCCGCGGGCTCCACCCAGATCCGGCCGCCGTGGCGCTCGACGATCTTCTTGCAGATCGACAGACCGATCCCGCTGCCCTCGATCGTCTCGCGGGTGTGCAGGCGCTGAAAGACCAGGAAGATTCGCTCCGCGAACTTCGGCTCGATGCCGATGCCGTTGTCGGCGACCGTGAAGCACCAGGCACTGCCCTGGTCTTCTGCGGTCACGGTGATCCGCAAGGGGTCTTCGGCGCGGAACTTGACGGCATTGCCAATCAGGTTCTGGAAGAGCTGCAGGACCTGGACCTCGTCGGCGCAGACCTTGGGGAGCGGTTCGCGCTCGATCACCGCGTCGTTTCGGTCCAGTGCCGCCTTCAGGTTCTTCAACGCCTTGTCGAGGATCGCATCGCTGTCGATCATCTCGAAGTCCCGGCCCTTGGTCCCGGCCCGGGAATAGCTCAGCAGGTCGTCGATCAGGCCCTGCATGCGCTGCGCGCCGTCGACGATGAAGCCGATGAACTCCTCGGCATCGCGGTCCAGCTGGCCCGCGTAGCGCTGCTGGAGGAGTTCGCAGAAGCTGCCGATCGTACGCAGCGGTTCCTGCAAGTCGTGCGAGGCAACCGAGGCGAACTGCTCGAGATCGGAGTTGGAGCGCTCGAGCTCCGCCTGCTTCTGGCCGGTCAGGATCTGCAGCCCCAGCCATTGGGCGAGCAGGGCGACGATCTCCAGGTCCTCGGAGCCGAAGCTGCGCGAAGCCGGCTGCCGCGCCGAGAAGTTCAGGGTGCCGTAGAGCTGGCCGCCGACCATGATCGGCGCCGCGATATAGGCCTCGAGGCGCATCTTGCGGTAGCAGTTGCTCCGGCCCAGCTGGCTGCTGGCGACATGATCGAAGGCAACGGGCCGGCCCTGCTCGATGGTGTGCGCGCAGTAGGTGTCCTCGAGCGCGAAGCTGACGCCGGGCTTGACTGCCTCGATGGGACTGGCGGCATGGCGCACCATATAGGCCGATCCGCGGACCTCGCTGACCACGCCGGTTTCCAGGCCGAAGTGATCCAGACCCAAGAGAATCACCTCGTCAATCTTCTCGGCCAGGGACTGATGCTGACTTGCCGTGATGTCGAGCAGCCGGCGCAAAGCCAGCTGCTGCCGTCGCGAGCGCGTGATGTCCCGGGCGACCGACTGATACTCGACAATCCCATCGTCCGGCCGGGCGATCGCCCTGTCGGTCCATTCATGCCAGGCGAACTGGCCGTCCAGGGTCAGGCTCTGCTGCTCGTAGGTGACCGGCTGGCCCGGATGCAGCCGCGAGATGTGGGACAGCAGGGCGTCGCGGGCGCCTTCCGGGAAAAGATCGGCGAAGGCGGTTCCAAGCAACAGCTCCTCGGGCTTGCCGAAGTGGCGGCAAAAGGCCTCGTTGACGAAGGTCAGGGTGGTGTCCGCTTCGTAGCGGCAGATCAGTTCGGCCTGGTCCTGCAGGATCGTGCGCAGGCGGGCCTTGCTCTTGGCCAAGGCCTGTTCCGTTCGGACCCGGTCCGTCACGTCGGTCAGAACCGCCAGCGAACAGAGCATGCGGCCCTCGGCATCGTACTCGGCGGTGGCCGACAGAAGAACGTTGCGGACCTCGCCGCTCTTGGTGACGAAGTCGTAGGCGACATTGTCGCAACGCCCCGTTGCCATGAAGGCGGGCAGGACCTCGTCGACGGCTTTGCGCCGCGACTCCTCGGTCAGGAAATCGGCCGAGCGGCGGCCGATCACCTCCTCGCGGCGGTAGCCCATGAATTCCAACCAACGGTCGCTGACCACGACCAGGCGGCCCTCGAGATCGATCGAATGGAGAATTGCCGGGGTCTTCTGCAGGAGCCGCCGGTAATCCGCCTCGACGGCACCCGGTTGCGCACGCACGATCGGGGCCGGGGCCGCCGCCGGCTCCGGCCCAGTCCCCGCGTTCTCCTCGGGGTCGAGCGCGCGGATCTTCGAGACGCTCTTCTCGGCGTAGGACATGCGCCCGTTTCTCCATACCCTGTCATGGCGCCGCCGATTTCGGCAGGCCACGCCGCAGGTCCGCCGTCGCGCGGTCCTGTCTCTTTGGGGTAGCCCAAAGGATCGAATATTCGGCTTTACACAGGGTTAATGCGGCAGATTTCGGGAAGCGCGGCGTCAGGAGGCCTGGGGCAGGTCCTCGATCGCTGGCGGCAGGAGCCGGGGTTCGGGTCGCGCCTCCAGGGCTTCGTGCACCACCCGTTCGAGATCCGCCATGCGGAAGGGCTTGGAGAGGTAGCCCTCGCAGCCGCCCTCCAGGATCTTCTCCTCGTCGCCGGACATGGCGTGCGCGGTCACCGCGACGATGGGGATGTGGCGCAGGGAAGAGTTGTCCTTGATGACCCGGGTCGCTTCCAGCCCGGACATGCCCGGCAGGCAGATATCCATCAGGATCACGTCGGGCCGCAGAGCCCAGGTGAGCCGGATACCTTCATGCGCGTCGTTCGCGATCAGCACCCTGTAGCCATAGCTCTGGAGGGTGTCGCGCATCAGGACCGATATAAGCGTGTGGTCTTCGACCACCAGGACCAGGGGGGTCTCCCCCGCACCCCTGTGACTGGCTGGTCGGCCACGCCCTTCGGCATAAGGCCAGTCAACAGTCATGTTAAGGAAGGTAAGGATTCATGGTTAAAATAGGGTTAAGAAAATATCAGGGTCTCAACTTCTTGTTCTTATGTATTAATCCCGTGCCGCGAAGTCTTTTCCGTCCGGATCTTACGCGGTTAACAGGCTGTTAGGGGGCCGCAGGCAATCTGCTACCTGACCAACCAAGTCAGTCGCAGAGGGCGGGCAACTAATGAGCGATCGGGAGCGTCCCCAGGACCAAGAAAAAAGCGTGACGGAGACCGGCCAGGGGGAACCGGGCGGCGAGTTCAGCCTGTTCAACGAGGACGGTCCGCTCTGGCACTATCCCGGCCCGGCCCTGGTGGTGGGCGGCAACGCCGTCGTGCTGGCGGCCAATGCGAAGGCTAGGACGCTGGTCGAGATGCTGACCCGCGGCGGCACTCATGAGCTGCGCTCCGCGATCGACGATGCTCTGGCCGGCAGCAGCACGCAGCTCTCGCCGCTGGTGATCGAAGCCGGTCTGTTGAGCACGGAGGGCGACAGCCAGGCCCTGGATCTGGCGGTCATGCCCTGGGGCCGGGGCACGGCGGCGCTGATCCTCGGCCGCGACGTGACCCTGGAGCGCAACCTGCGCGAGGCCCTGATCGAGTCGCGTCAGCGCTACAAGGACCTGATCGAAGCGTCGCACGAGTTCGTCTGGGAGACCGATGCCAAGGGCTGCTTCAGCTTCGTATCGCCCCGCGGCGCCTTGGGCTACAGCGCCAAGGAATTGATCGGGCGCCGGGCCGAGGAGCTCCTGTTCGAGGACGAGCCGGCGCCGGGGCCGTTCTCGACCGAGACGCCGCTGGAGGACGTCGAGGTCTGGGTCGCCCGAGCCGACGAGGAGCCGGCCTGCCTGTTGCTCAACGCCTCGCCGCTGCTGGGCCCGGACGAGCGCTGGCGGGGCGCCCGGGGCGTTGCCAGCGACGTGACCGAGCGCCGTCAGCAGGAAAGCGAGCAGGCCCGCAACCGAAACCAGGAACGCCTGCTGAGCTACATCCTCGGACTGGTGCGCAGCGAGCTGGAACCCGGGCGGATGCTAGGGGCCGCCGCCGCTGCCCTGGTCCCGGCCTTACCGGCCGCCGGGGTCGCGGTCTATCGCTTGGCCGAGGATGGCGAGGACACGCCGCACCGGGCGGTCGAGACCGGCGTCGCGATTCCGGAGGAGCTCCTGGACGAGGCTCTCGAGGAGCTGGACGGCGAGGAGATGACCGTCGACCTGGAGACCGACGACGGTCTGCTGATGCTGCATACGACGGCCCATGATGGCCAGGTCAATGGCGCGATCTGCCTCTGGCGCCGCCTGGCCGACGGTCCCTGGAGCGACGAGGATCGCGGCCTGGTCGAGGAGTTGAGCGTCCAGCTGGGTCTGGCGATCGAGCAGATGCGCCGGCAGGAGACGCTGGAGAAGGACTCTGCCATCGATCCCCTGACCGGTCTGCTGAATCGGCGCAGTTTCGAACGCAGCCTGGAAGAGCGCCTCATGCAGGCCCCAGGCGCCTGGCGGGACGGGGTGCTGTTCTTCGTCGATCTCGACAACTTCAAGCAGGTCAACGATCGCTTCGGCCACGACCGTGGCGATGCCGCTCTGGTCGCGGTCGCCGGCATCCTCAACCGCTTTACCCGACGCCAAGACCTGGCGGCCCGCCTGGGCGGCGATGAGTTCGCGCTGTTCCTGGTCGATATCCCGCTCGAGGCGGCCCGGCGCAAGGCCCGCACCCTGGTGCGCGCCGCCAACCAGCTGAAGCCCTTCTCGCCGCCCGACGGACCGGCCTTGGGATTCTCGGTCGGTCTGGCGGTCACCGACCCGAACCGCCGGGAGACCCTGGCGGCCCTGATGAAGCGGGCCGACAAGGCGATGTACAAGGTCAAGCATGGCGGCAAGAGCGGCCTCGCGATTGCCCCCGCCTGCCGGGAGGAGGACGCGGCTTGAGCGACGGCGGCGTCGGCAACCTGCCCTACGACGAGGCCAAGGCCCACATTCAAAGCGCCGACCCCCGGGTCCGTGCCGAGCTGGCTGGGCGCGCCGACCTGCGGCCTGAGATGCTCTACTACCTGGCGGAAGACGCTGAGGCCGCGGTACGCGTCGAGGTGGCGGCCAACGCGGCGACGCCCTATCAGGCCGATGTCCTGCTGTCCGAGGACCGCGACGAAGCGGTGCGCGCCGGCCTGGCGGCCAAGGTCGCGCGGGTCCTGCCCGGCCTCGGCCCGGCAGAGCACAAGCGGGCCGAGGCCTACGTCGAGAAGGTCCTGGTGACCCTGGCCCGGGACGAGGCGGTCCGGGTCCGGCGGGTCCTGGCCGAGGCGGTCAAGGACCTGACCGAGGTCCCGGGCGAGGTGGTGCAACGCCTGGCGCGCGACGCCACGCCGGCGGTCGCGACACCGGTCTTGGAATTCTCGCCGCTGCTCTCCGAGGCCGACCTGATCGAGATTATCGAGGCCGGCTGCGCCGAAGGGCAGCTTGAGGCGATCTCGCGGCGCCGTGGCCTCGGCGCGCCGGTCGCCGACGCCGTGGTCGCGGTCGATTCCGAGCCGGCGACCGCCGCCCTGCTGGCCAACGACAGCGCCCAGATCCGCGAGGAGACCCTGGACCTCCTGGTCGAGCGGGCGCGCAAGGTCGTGGCCTGGCAGGAACCCTTGGTCGCGCGACCCAAGCTTTCGATGGCGGCTGTGCGCAAGCTGGCCGCCTTCGTTGCCGATCGCCTGGTGGAGGACCTCGAAGCCCGGCAGGATCTGGACTCCAAGACCGCCAAATCCCTGGCCAAGGAAGTCAAGAAGCGGCTCAAGGCGCGCGAGAAGGCGGCCAAGGAAAAGTCCAGGCAGGAAGACGAGGAGGTATCGCCCGAGGAGCGGGCCAAGGCCCTGGAAGCCAAGGGCGAGCTGACCGAGGCGGCGATTGCCGAAGCCCTCGGTGCCGGCGACCGCGGCTTCGTCGCGGCAGCCCTCGCCGAGAAGTCCGGCCTCGCCGAGACCGCCATCGCCAAGGTGCTCGACGCCCAGAGCGCCAAGGGCGTGGTCTCCCTGGCCTGGAAGGCTGGCCTCTCGGCCGAGTTCGCGGTCCAGCTTCAGACCCGCCTGGGCGGTATCGCCCCGGGCGACCTGCTGCGCCCGCGCGGCGGCGGCTATCCCCTGGGCGAAGACGAAATGACCTGGCAGCTCGAGCTCTTCGAAAGCATGGCCGGCTGATGGCCGGCCGCCAGGGCGGCTTCAGCTGCCGGCCAGGGTCATGCCGTCAACGCGAAGGGTCGGGGCGTTGACGCCGTAGCGGAAGACCAGGTCGCTGGCCGGGGTCAGACTGGCGAACATGTCCTTCAGGTTGCCGGCGACGGTGAGCTCGCTGACCGGGTGGGTCAGCTCACCCTTCTCGATCCAGTAACCGGCGGCGCCCCGGCTGTAGTCGCCGGTCACCATGTTGATCCCCATGCCCATCATCTCGGTGACGTAGAGGCCCTGGTCGATCTCGCCGATCAGCGCTTCGGGAGCCTGCGCGCCGGCTTCCATGTAGAGGTTCGTCGCCGAGGGCGAAGGCGGCGAGGAGGTGCCGCGTGCCGCATGACCGGTCGAGGCCAGGCCGAGCTGCCGGCCCGAGCGAAGGTCGAGGATCCAGGTCTTGAGCACCCCGGCGCTGACGATGTCGCGCCGCCGATTGGCCAGGCCCTCGCCGTCGAAGGGCTTGGAACGCAGGCCGCGCGGCCGGTGCGGATCGTCGACGATGGTAATGCCCTCGGCGAAGACCGGGGTCTCCATGGCGTCCTTCAGAAAGGAGGTGCCGCGAGCAATCGCGGTGCCGTTGATCGCCCCCGAGAAATGCCGCAGCAGGCCGTTGCCGACCCTGGGGTCGAAGACCACGGGATACTTGCCTGTGTCCGGCTTGCGCGGATTGAGCCGCCGGACCGTGCGCTCGCCGGCGCGCCGGCCGACCTCGGCCGGGTCCTCCAGGTCGCTGCCGTAGACCACCGAGGAGAAATCGTAGTCCCGCTCCATGCCCTGGCCTTCGCCGGCCAGGACCGCGACCCCGATCGAATGGGAGGAGCCGGCGTAGCCGCCGGTGAAGCCGTTGGTGGCCGCCAGGGTGACCCGGCTCATCGACCAGCCGGCCTCGGCGCCCTCGGAGTTGGTGATGCCGGGCACGGCCCTGGCCGCGTCCTCGCAGGCCTTGGCACGCTCGATCAGAACCTCGGTCGCGGGCTCCTCGGGGTCGCAGACCTCCAGATCCGGAACCTCGCGGGCGATCTGCTCCGGATCGGCCAGGCCGCAGTTGGGATCCTCCGGCACGCTGCGCGCCATGGCTACGGCCTGCTCGGCCAGCTGCGCCAGGGTGCCCGGCGTGACGTCGGTCGAGGAGACCACCGCCTGCTGCCGCCCGACCAGGACCCGCAGGCCCAGATCGCTGCT
>JASJAL010000042.1 GCA_030067055.1 Kiloniellales bacterium
GTGCCCAACTCGGGCCCGAAGTCGACCCAGAGCTTGATCGCCGGACGCCGTGCCTCGGGATAGGGCTCGGCCCGGGTGATCGTCCCGACCCGGATGTCCACCCGCGCGAAGTCCTCGTAGTCGATCCAGCCGTTTTCCTTGTCGCTCACCCCGGCCTCCCCTGAAAAGCACGGCGACGCCAAAGCATGATCGCTTCACGCGGCCGCAGCGTGGAGCGTGAATCATGCTCTAACCTGTTAAAGTAGATCAAGATTTACGACTCAGATTGCTTCAACCTGGGTCGATCTTGATCTAGCCCGCTTCCGAAGCTGGGGCAAGACGGGGGCCAAAAACGAGAAGGGCCGCCTCCGAG
The DNA here is from genome assembly GCA_030067055.1 of Kiloniellales bacterium. The sequence goes on from JASJAL010000042.1 coordinate 353, forward strand.
GAGGCGGCCCGATCCCGAGAAACGCGATTGTGGTCGCGCGTTACTTCTTCTTCGCGGCCGAGCCGTTCATCGCGACCTTGAACTCGTCCAGGGCGGCGGTGACCCGGGTGTTCACCAGGTCCAGGGCCTCCTGGTTCGCCTTGGTGGCGATCTCGCTCAGCTCACGCACGTTGGCGAGAAGCTGCTCGTAGCCTTCCTTGGCAAGCTCGGCCTGCTTGGCCATGCGCTGCTCCGGCGCGGCCTCGGCCAGCTCCTTGATCGCCTTGAGGGTCTCGTCGACCGCCTCGCGGACGATCTCAGTCTGGCGCTGAGCGATCGCCTGGCCACCCTCGTAGGCGACCCGGTTGAAGGCGGTCATCGCCTCGACCGTCTTGCGCTGGCTGTCGGCCATGACCTTGGCGTCGAAGCCGGGGACCTTGAACATGTCGGCCATCTTGCTGGCATCCATGAACTTGGTCATGTCGGCGTACTTGGTGAAGTCGGTGTCGAAAAGATTGAAAGCGTTCTGAGCCATGAGTCGTTTCCTCGAAGGGCTGCGATGCTGCAGCGCACAATAATGAACCTGGACGATATATAGGGTGGCCCATGCCATCCGGTCAAGGGATTTTTTGTGCAGCGCACAAAAAAGCTGTATCCCTTTTATTCTGTGGCTTTCCGCTCTTCGTCTCGGCGGCGCGGCAGGCGACGCAGCAAAGCCTCCAGGCGACGCAGGTAGCCATCCAGGGCAGCCATGGTCTTGGCAAGGTCGAGGGACTCGTCGCGCAGCCAGGTTCGCAGGGTCGCGAGGTACAGAAGGGTCAGGCCCCTGGTCCGGGCCAGGCCCCGGAGCCCTTCCGCCTCCAGACCCGCCGCCTCCAGCATCCAGGTCATCGACCGCTGCAGCGCCGCCAGGCCGGCCAGAGCGCCGGCCGGATCCCGGGTCTGAGCCAGGAGGATCGAGCCCAGAGCTTTGCGGTAAGGCTGCAGGGCATCGAATCGGCGCATCAGGATGTCGAAGACCCGATCGCGGGCGCTGCCTTCCTCCGGTTCCATCGCCCCTTCTGCCAGGACCGCTGCATCGATCCGGCGCAGGAAGGCCTCCAGGATCGCCTGCTTCGAGGCGCCGCAGCGGTAGGCCTCGGCCAGGGGCAGCCCCGAAGCCTCGGCGATCTCCCGCAGCGAGACCTCCTGCCAGGGCCGTTCGGCCGCGAGGGCCAGGGCAGCGTCGACCATCCGATCCTGGGGCGACGGCGCGGCCGCGGCGGCACCGTTGGCTTTGGCCTTGCCCTTGGAAGATGCCTTGGGCGCACTCTTGGACGACTTGGGCCCGGCCTGCGAGGCCGCGGGCTTGGGCTTGGAGCCTTTCGGCTTGGGCGTCTTCGGGGTCTCGGCCATGGCGATGAACCCTATCGCTTGGGACAATGGCTATTGCGCGGCCCTGAGGGAACCAGAGCCCGGCCCTCTCCGTCAATCCTCGCTCGGCGATGGCCTTGGTGGCTCAGTCCTGTCGGATCTCGGCGACCTGGCCGCCAGTCAGGGATTCCAGGTCCTGGGGCGCCAGCGGGAAGACCGCGTTGGGGGCGCCGGCGGCGGCCCAGATCCGGTCGTGGGCCAGGAGATCGCGGTCGATCAGGACCAGGGGCGGCTCCTTGTGCGCGAGCGGCGCGACACCGCCGATCGCAAAGCCGGTTCGCGCCCGGACGAAGTCGGCATCGGCCCTGGAGATCTTCTCGCCCAGCAGCGCCGCCACCTTGCCGGTGTCGACCCGGTTGTCGCCGCTGGCGATCACCAACACCGGCCGGTCGCTTTCGGCGGCCCTGAAGACCAGGGACTTGGCGATCTGAGCGACGGTGCAGCCGATCGCCGCCGCGGCCTCGGCCGAGGTCCGCGTGCTCTCCGGGAAGGTCGTGACCGAGACTTCGAAGCCCTTCGCAGCCAGGGCATCATGTACCCGTCGCAGGGAACCCTTGAGCTCCGGCCTTTCGGTCATCGTCAGGCGCCGAGCTCGCGGCCGCGCTTGGCTGCCGCGGCGACCGCCCGCTTCATCAGGTCGGGCAGGCCGCCGTCGGCCATCAAGACCTCGAGCGCCGCCGCGGTGGTGCCGCCCGGGCTGGTGACGTTACGGCGCAGCTGCTCCGCCGGTTCTTCGGACTGCCGGGCCAGTTCGCCGGCTCCGGCGACCGTGGCCCGCGCCAGCTGAGTCGCCAATTCGCGCGGCAGCCCCGCTTCGACGCCGGCTTCCGCCATGGTCTCGATCAACAGGAAGACGTAAGCCGGGCCGCTGCCGGAGACGCCGGTTACCGCGTCCATCTGGGCCTCGTCGTCGATCCAGGCCGTCTCGCCGACCGCGGTCATCAGGCCCCCGGCAACGGCCTTCTGGGACTTCGTGACCTTGGCATTGGCGCAGAGCACCGACATGCCCCGGCCGACCGCCGCCGGCGTGTTCGGCATGACCCGGATCACCGCCGATTCGCCGCCCAGTGCCGACTCGAAGGTCGCGAGGGTGGTCCCGGCGGCGATCGAGATGAAGGCCACGCCCGGCCCGGCGAAGCGCCGGCAGTCGGGTAGGACGGCGTCCATCATCTGCGGCTTGACCGCCAGCACCACGAAGGCCGGTTGCAGTCCGGCCTCGACCTCGCCCAGGTCGGCAACGGCAGCGAGCCCCAGCTCGCTCACGTCGTTTCGCGCTTCGGCGCCGGGCTCGACCACCGTGACCTTGTCCGGCTCAAGACCACGCTCCAACCAACCGCGCAGCAGGGCACCGCCCATCTTGCCGCAGCCGACGAGCAGAAGCCGGTCGTCGAGTTCCATCTCAGGCCTCGCCCAAGGTATCCATCACCGCGGTCGCAATGGCGTCGGGGACACTGCGCCCGCCCCAGACTACCAGCTGCAGCGCCGGATAGAAGCGCTCGCATTCGATCGTCGCGGTGTCCATCAGGTCTTCCAGCTGCTCGGCGCTGGCCCCGAAGGTGCCGCGCAGCGGCAAGGTGTGGCGGAAGATCGGTGCGCCCTCCTCCGCCGCCAGCTCGAAGTGGCCGATCCAGAGCCGCTCGTTCACCGCGCCCATCAACTCGTGGACCCGGACTCGCTGTTCCCGCGGCACACGGGTGTCGATGAAGGAGGAGAAATGCACGGACTGGGAGGCCTCGTCCCAGAGGAAGCAGAGCTGGTAGCTGCACCAGCGCCCGCCGACCTCGACCGCCAGCTCGCTGTCGTTGCTTCGGGTGAAGGGCCAGTCGTTCGAGATGACCAGCTCTTCCAGGATATCGATCGGGTTGCTGGGAAGCTGGGGCTCCCGCACCAGGGTATTCATGGCCATTGGCTGCCGTCCTTGCTCCCGCGTCGGACCTCTCGCAGACCCGCGTGGCCCCACTAGATGTGGCGGACCGAAACCCCCAAACCACGAAATGTAGGGTGCCAAAAGGGCGCAGCCCTGGCAAGGCCGGATCTGGCCTATGCGGCTTTCGGCGTGAGAAGCCGTGGTTGGGAGCTGGGCGTCAGGCCCTTCCCGTACCGGAGCAAGCTGGAGAGGAGTGGCGGGGACGCTAGTCTGCCGACTTCGCCGCCTTGGGCTTGGCCGCCCGGCCCTTCGTCGCCCCGGCCTTGCCGGCGAGCTTGGCCTCCAGGACCGCCAGGCGCGCCTCCAGAGCCTCCTGCTCGGCGCGGGCCTTGGCGGCCATGGCCTTGACCGCGTCGAACTCCTCGCGAGTGACCAGGTCCATCTGACCCAGGACCCGCTCCAGGCGCTGGCGGACCTGCGCCTCGACCTCTTCGCGCACGCCCGAAAGGGTACCCATCGCGCTGGTCGCCACCTTGGCCAGATCGTCGAGAAGCCTGTTCTGTGACTGCACGGTACCACTCCCCCTATAGTTGCGCCCGACCGCCCTGCGGCATCGACATCAAACGCCAAAGCCGCCGCGCGGGCAAGCGCCGCCCGGGCCGCGGCGGTCGAACATGGGCGTCCAGACGTTGCGCGCAGGCTCCTGCCCTGCGGCGGCGGCCAGCCTTGCCCCCCGCCAGCGCGGTCACTACAACAGAGCGCGAGAGAGGCTAGCCAAGACCATGACAGCACGACATCGACAAGGGCGCGGCCGGCGATGACGGCATCGCTTCCGCTGCTCGCGCTGAGCTTCCCGGAGATCGATCCGGTCCTGATCCAGATCGGACCGATCGCCATCCGCTGGTACGCGCTGGCCTACATCGCCGGCCTGTTCCTCGGCTGGCGCTACTGCGTGCGCCTGGGCGAGCGCTACTCTCCGTCGAAGATCGAGCCGGCCTTCTTCGACGACCTGCTGCTCTGGGCAACCCTCGGGGTCGTGCTAGGCGGGCGGATCGGCTACGTGCTGTTCTACCAGCCGATGTACTTCCTGACCGATCCGATCCAGATCGTGAAGGTCTGGGAAGGCGGCATGAGCTTCCATGGCGGCATGCTCGGCGTGGCGCTGGCGATCGTCCTTTTCTCACGGTATCGCAAGCTCAAGATCCTGGCCGTCGGCGACGTGGTCGCGGCGGCCGCCCCGATCGGCCTGTTCTTCGGGCGCCTGGCCAATTTCATCAACGGCGAGCTCTTCGGCCGGGTTACGGACGCGCCCTGGGGTATGGTCTTTCCGCACGGCGGCCCGGAACCGCGCCATCCGAGCCAGCTTTACGAAGCTCTTCTCGAGGGCCTGGTCCTTTTTGTCCTGCTCTACGTCCTCGTTCGCTTGGGCGCACTCCGCCACCGCGGCAGCGTTTTCGGCACCTTTCTGGTCGGCTACGGCCTTTCGCGTTTCCTGGTCGAGTTCGTGCGCGAGCCGGACGCCCATCTCGGCGTGCTGTTCCAGTTCGTGACCATGGGCCAGCTCCTGTCGCTGCCCATGATCCTGTTCGGTGGCTTCCTGATCCTCTGGTCCCTGCGGTCCGGCCGCGACGCCGCCGGCAATCCCCGGCATGAGCGAGCTGGCAGCCCGTCTTCTTAAGCGCATCGCGCGCCAGGGGCCGATCACCGTCGCCGAGTACTTGGCCGAAGCCCTGACCCATCCGCGCCAGGGCTACTACATGACCGGCGACCCCTTCGGCGCGCGCGGCGATTTCGTTACCGCGCCGGAGATCAGCCAGATGTTCGGCGAGATGATCGGCCTTTGGTGCGCCGACACCTGGCACCACCTCGGCGCGCCCGCGGCGTTGACCTTGGTCGAGCTGGGTCCCGGGCGGGGCACCTTGCTGGCCGACCTGCTCCGCGCCGCCCGGGTCGTGCCGGGGTTTCGCGAGGCGCTGGACCTGCACCTGGTCGAGGTCAGCCCGGCCCTGCGCGCCCTGCAGGCGCAGAGCCTCGATGGCGTCGGGGCCACCTGGCACCAGTCTCTCGCAGAAGTACCGCAAGGCCGGCCCCTGCTGGTGATCGCCAACGAGTTCTTCGATGCCTTGCCAGTCCGCCAGTTCGAGCGCACGCCCGAGGGCTGGCGCGAACGCCTGGTCGGCCTGACGCCGGAGGGCGACGCCCTGGCCTTCGGCCTCTCGCCACCGGCACCCTACGCCGAGGCACTGGTTTCCGAAGCACTGCGCGCCGCCACGCCGGGTGCCGTCGCCGAGGTCGCGCCCGCGGCGCTCTCCCTCGCCGCCGAGATCGGTCGGCGCCTCGTCGAGGACGGCGGTGCGGCCTTGATCGCGGACTACGGTTATGCAGCGCCCGACGGCCGCCCGACCTTGCAGGCGCTGCGACGGCATCGGCGCGAAGACGTCCTGGCCGCGCCCGGCGAAGCCGATCTGACCGCCCATGTCGACTTCGGCGCGCTGGCCCGCGCCGCCCGCGAGGCTGGAGCCGAGGCCTGGGGACCCCTGCCGCAAGGCGACTTCCTCGATGCCCTCGGCATCGCGACCCGGGCCTCGCGCCTCGCCGCCGGCGCCACCCCGGAGGAAGCGGCCGAAGTTCGCGCCGCGCTGCATCGCCTGACCGCGCCCGAGGAAATGGGAACGCTCTTCAAGGTCCTGGTCCTGACCGCGCCAGGCCTCGGCCCCCTTGCCGGTTGCGCGGCTTAGGTCTATCCAGTCTTGACCCCGGGCCGCGGCGCGGCAGGGGTGCAAAGCCGAAGGGAAGACCCATGCTGACGCTCGGACCTCTGAACGACCTCCAGGGTGTGCGCCACGCCTTCTTCGGCCGCGAAGGCGGCGTCAGCACCGGCCTTTACGCCTCGCTCAATTGCGGTCAGGGCTCTCAGGACGACAAGGCCAAGGTCGATCGCAACCGGGCCCGGGCGATGGAGATGATCGACCTGCCTGCGGAGCGGCTGGTCACGCTCTATCAGATCCATTCCCCGGAGGTGGTCGAGGTCGAGACCCCCTGGGCCGACGACGCGCGGCCCAGGGCCGATGCCCTGGTGACCGCGACGCCCGGGCTGGCCCTGGGCGTCATCACCGCGGACTGCGCACCGGTATTGCTGGCCGACGACGAGGCGCGGGTGATCGGCGCCGCCCATGCCGGCTGGCGCGGCGCCCTAGGCGGTGTGCTGGAAGCCGTCATCGCAGCCATGGAACGGCTGGGCGCGCGCCGCGGGTCGATCCACGCCGGCATCGGTCCCTGCATCGGCAAGTCCTCCTACGAGGTCGGCCCGGAATTCCCGGAGCCTTTCCTGGAGCAGGACCCGGCCAACATGGACTTCTTCCTGCCGGCCGCCCGGGAGGGGCATTTCCTCTTCGACCTCAAGGGCTACGCCTCCCGCCGCCTGGGCCGCCTGAGCCTGAAGAGCGTCCAGGCCCTGCCCTGCGACACCCTGGCCGAAGAAGAGCGCTTTTTCAGCTATCGCCGCGCCTGCCTGCGCGGCGAGCCGGACTACGGCCGCGAGCTTTCCGCCATCGCGCTCGAGCCCTGAGCCCCGAAAGGCAAGACACCATGCCCCTGCACTTCACGCCCGAGGACTTCGCCGAGCGCCGCCGCCGGGTCTGCGCCGACCTGGCACAGGAGGGACTGCACGGCCTGCTGATGTTCCGTCAGGAGAGCATGTACTACCTGACCGGCTACGACACCTTCGGCTATGTCTTCTTCCAGTGCCTCTACCTGGGCGCCGACGGCCGCCTGGTCCTGTTGACCCGCTCGCCCGATCTCCGCCAGGCCCAGCACACCTCGACTATCGAGGACATCCGGATCTGGGTCGACGGCCCGGAGGCAGAGCCGGCGCGCGAGCTGCGGGCGATCCTGGAGGCCGAGGGCTGCGCCGGGACGACCCTTGGCGTCGAGTACGAGGCCTACGGACTGACCGCGGCCAACGGCAAGCGTCTGGAAGCGGCGATGGACGGCTTCGCGACCCTGCGCGACGCCTCGCTTTTGGTCAGCCGCCACCGCGCGGTCAAGAGCCCGGCCGAGGTCGCCTACGTCCGGCGCGCCGCGGAGCTGGCCGACGACGCCTACGATGCCGCGGTCGAGACTGCCGGCGCCGGCGCCTTCGAAGGCGACGTCCTGGCCGCCATGCAGGGCGCGATCTTCCGCGGCGGCGGCGACTATCCCGGCAACGAGTTCATCATCGGATCGGGTCCGGAGGCGCTGCTATGCCGCTACTACAGCGGCCGCCGCAACCTGGACGCAGAAGACCAGCTGACCCTGGAATGGGCCGGCGCCTATCGCCACTACCACGCCGCCATGATGCGAACCTTCCGCATCGGCTCGGCGCCAGCGCGGCAAGCCGAGATGTACGCCGTCGCCTGCGATGCGCTGCAGGCGGTCGAGGCCGAGCTGCGGCCCGGCAATACCTACGGCGCCGCCTTCGATGCCCACGCCCGGACCCTGGACGCTGCCGGCTACCAGGAACACCGGCTGAACGCCTGCGGCTATTCCCTCGGCACCTGCTTCTCGCCGAACTGGATGGACTGGCCCATGCTGTACCACGGCAACCCGGTCGAGATTGCCCCGGGCATGACAATATTCGTCCACATCATCGTCTTCGACAGCGAGCGTGGCCTGGCGGCCAGCGTCGGTCGGACCAGCCTGGTCACCGAGACCGCTTCGGAAAGCCTGTCGCGCGCGCCGCTTGAATTCGTGACGCTGTGAGGAAATGAGCAGGAGCGCGGCGCCTTGCCCTACCTGGCCTTCTTCCTGATCGCGCTGTTCCTGGGCCTGCTGGCAACCTGCGTGATCATGTAGCAATGCCGACACTGTGGCGGAGACTCGGAGCCTTGTGCCTGCTGGCGGCCCTGCTGACCGCCGCCTGCGGGCCGGTGCCGCGCCCCTTCCGCCCGGACACCAAGGGCGACGACGACCTGCTTCTGCTGCGCAATGGCGGCAGCGTGAAGGTTCTGCCTTTGGAGCAGGGCGCGCCCGGCGGGCCTGACGTTCCCGGCGCGCCCGCCGTCCCCCGCGCGATGGCGGAATACCTGGCTGCCGCCCTGCGTGCCGACGGCTTCGCGGCCACGGCGCAATCGGACCAGCCGACCCAGTTCACGCTGCGTGGCCGCGGCGTCGTGCAATCCTTGCCGGGCGGCCGGGAGGAGATCCTGACCCTCTGGGAACTGGTCAATGCCGGCGGCAAGCGTCTGGCCCAGCGCGGTGCACGCAGCGAGCTGGCTGCCGGCGCCTGGCAGCGTGCCGAGCCGCAGGCCTTGAAGCAGGTGGCCCTGCAGGCCTCCCGGGCCCTCGCCTCCCTGGTCCGCGACCCGGATCCCACACAGGGGGACATCCCGCGCCAGGCCGATGGCCGGGTCCTGCTGGCACCGATCGAGGACGCCCCGGGCGACTCCGCGCGCCTGCTGTCCCAAGCCTTCATGGCAGAGATGCGCCGCCAGGAATCGGACATCTTCACCACCAGCGGCGGACCCGCCGTGATCATCGTCTGCGAAGTCGGCCTCGGCGCGCCCAGGGACGGCTGGCAGAGCGTCGCCATCACCTGGCGGGTACTGGAGGCGGTCAGCGGCGAGGAACTGGGCCAGGTCGATCAGCGCAACCGCGTACCGGCCGGCAGCCTGGACCGGAGCTGGGCGCCGGTCGTCCTGCCGATCGTCGAGGGCGCGGCCGCCGGAATCGCGGATCTGCTCTCCAAGACCAAGGAAAGCTGAGACTTTTGCCCCAGTCCCAGGAATCTGGGCGGATATGGTGACAGGACGTTTACAGGGCCGGGGGCTGTTGATAAGGTCCCGCCGCCCGGCCAGCGGGGGTCCCTTCCGGAAGTGACGCAGGGCCGGGCGAGCGAGAGACGCCTTCACATCTGCCTAGCCAGGGCTGCGGAATGAAAATCCTGACGGGGAACAGCAACCGGCCCTTGGCGGAGGCCATTTCGGCTTATCTGAATCTGCCTCTGACCAAGGCCAGCGTCCGACGATTCTCCGATCTGGAGGTCTTCGTCGAGATCCAGGAAAACGTCCGCGGCGAGGACGTCTACGTCATCCAGTCGACGTCCTACCCGGCCAACGACAACATGATGGAGCTGCTGGTTGCGATGGACGCGCTGAAGCGCGGCTCCGCCAACCGGATCACGGCCGTGATCCCCTACTACGGCTATGCCCGCCAGGACCGCAAGTCCGGACCGCGGACGCCGATCTCGGCCAAGCTGGTGGCCAACCTGATCACGGTCGCGGGCGCCGACCGGGTCCTGACCCTGGATCTCCACGCCGGTCAGATCCAGGGCTTCTTCGACATCCCGACGGACAACCTCTACGGCGCGCCGGTCTTCACCAAGGACATCATCGAGCGATTCGACGGCGAGTCGCTGACCATCGTCTCGCCCGACGTCGGCGGCGTGATCCGGGCACGGCAAATCGCCAAGCGCCTTGACGCCGATCTGGCGATCATCGATAAGCGCCGCGAACGCGCCGGCGTCTCCGAGGTGATGAACATCATCGGCGACGTCGACAACCAGGTCTGCATCCTGGTCGACGACATCGTGGATTCGGCCGGCACCCTGTGCAACGCGGCCGAAGCGCTGATGGAAGCCGGGGCCAAGGCGGTCTCGGCCTACGTCACCCACGGCGTGCTGTCCGGCGGCGCGGTCGCGCGGGTCAGTGCCTCGCCCCTGCAGGAGCTGGTCATGACCGACAGCATCCAGGCGACCGAGGCGGTCCGGGTGGCACAGAACATGCGGCAGATCTCGATCGCGCCGCTTCTGGGCGAGGCCATGGCCCGCATCTCGGAAGCGCGCTCGGTCTCGAGCCTGTTCAACTAGGCGCGCCCGGCCTGCTTCGGGCGCAGCGAAAAGTTTCGGTGCCGGCACCCCTGGAGGCCGGGCCATGGTACGGCGAGGCGGTGGCGACCGCCCGCCGAGAAGACGAGGAGTGAAAGCAAATGAGCGACACCATCGCACTGCCCGCGGAGCCGCGGGAACGGGTCGGGAAGGGGGCCGCCCGTGCCGTGCGTCGCGCCGGACGCGTGCCGGCCGTGATCTACGGCGACCGCAAGGACCCCCTGACGATCAGCCTGGACCCCCGCGACGTCGACCGGGAGCTCCACAGGCCCGGCTTCTTCGCCACCCTCTTCGATGTCGAGGTCGGCGGCAAGAAGCACCGGGTCCTGCCCCGCGACGTGCAACTGGACCCGGTCTCCGACCGGACGGTCCACGTTGACTTCCTCAGGGTCGCGCAGGACACCGAGGTGACCGTGAACGTCCCGGTCAACTTCACCAACGATGAGGAGTCGCCGGGCCTGAAGCGCGGCGGCGTTCTCAACATCGTGCGCCACGAGATCGAGTTCAGCTGCCGGGCCGACGCCATCCCGCAGCAGATCGAGATCGACCTGACTGGACTCGACATCGGCGATTCCGTGCACATCAGCATGATCCAGCTGCCCGACGGCGTGATCCCGACCATCACCGACCGCGACTTCACCATTGCCACCGTGGCCGCGCCCAGCGCGGTCAAGGCCGAGGCCGCCGAAGAGCAGGCCGCAGCCGCCGAAGGCGAGGAAGGCGAAGTGCCGGAAGGCGAGGAAGGCGAAGTGCAGGAGGGCGAAGGCGAAGGCGAGGAGCCCAAGGCAGAGTAGTCCGCTCTTCCTGGCCATACGCCCATGCTGCTCTTGGTCGGTCTCGGCAATCCGGGTCCGAAGCACGCCCAGAACCGTCACAACATCGGATTCCTGGCGGTGGACGAGATCGTCCGCCGCCACGGATTCGGTCCCTGGCGCGCGCGTTTCCAGGGCTTGGTCTCAGAAGGACGCATGGGGACGGAGAAGATCCTGGTCCTCAAGCCCGAGACCTACATGAACGAGTCGGGCCGCGCGGTCGGAGAGGCCCTGCGCTTCTTCAAGCTGGAGCCGGACGAGGTCTTCGTGTTCTACGACGAGATCGACCTCGCGCCCGCCAAGCTTCGGGTCAAGCTGGGCGGCGGCACCGCCGGGCACAACGGCCTGCGCAGCCTCAACGCCCACATCGGCCCGGACTTCTGGCGCATCCGCATGGGGGTCGGGCATCCCGGCCGCAAGGAGCTTGTGCACCGCCACGTGCTCTCCGACTTCTCCAAGGCGGAGTGGCCGGCGATGGAAAAGCTGATCGACGCCGTGGCGGCGGAGCTGCCGAAGCTGCTGAGCGGCGACGACGGCAGCTTCATGTCCCGGGTCGCCCACCTGACCGCGCCGCCCAAGCCCAAGACCGAGCCGAAGCCCGACAAGGCGGAGGGCAAGGCCGAGGAGGGCAAGCCGCGCTCCGAGAAATCGGAGGCGGCCGATGGGCTTTAACTGCGGCATCGTCGGCCTGCCCAACGTCGGCAAGTCGACCCTGTTCAACGCCCTGACCGAGACCACCGCGGCCGAGGCGGCGAACTATCCCTTCTGCACCATCGAGCCCAACGTCGGCCGGGTGCCCCTGCCCGACCCGCGGCTCGACAGGATCGCCGCCATCGCCAAGCCGGCGGAGGTCATCCCGACCTTCCTGGAGTTCGTCGACATCGCCGGCTTGGTCAAGGGCGCCTCCAAGGGCGAGGGCCTGGGCAATCAGTTCCTGGCCAAGATCCGCGAGGTCGACGCCATCGTCCAGGTGCTGCGCTGCTTCGAGGGCGAGGTCACCCACGTCGACGGCTCGGTCGACCCGATCCGCGACGCCGAGACCGTCGAGACCGAGCTGATGCTGGCCGACCTGGAGAGCGTCGAGCGGCAGATCGAAGCGGCGACCAAGAAGGCCCGCGGCGGCGACAAGGAGGCCAAGCAGCGCCTCGAGGTCCTGGAGCTGGCGGCGGCCGCCCTGCGCGACGGCAAGCCCGCGCGCAAGGTCGCGGTCACGGCGGAACAGCGGCCGGTCTTCCGCCAGCTGCAGCTGCTGACCGCCAAGCCTCTGCTCTACGTCGCCAACGTCGATGAGGGCTCTGCCGCCGAGGGCAATGCGCTCTCGGCCCGGGTCGCCGACTACGCCGCCAAGGAAGATGCCGGCTGCGTCGTCATCTCGGCCGCCATCGAGGCCGAGGTCGCCGCGCTGGACAAGGCCGAGCGACAGGACTTTCTCGAGTCCCTGGGCCTGGAGGAGACCGGCCTCGCCCGGGTCACCCGCGCCGGCTACGCCCTGCTCGATCTGATCACCTTCTTCACCGCCGGCCCCAAGGAGGGCCGGGCCTGGACCGTGCGCCGCGGCGCCAAGGCACCGGAAGCGGCAGGTGTGATCCACAGCGACTTCGAGAAGGGCTTCATCCGCGCCGAGACCATCGCCTACGACGACTTCCTTGCCTGCAACGGCGAGCAGGGCGCCAAGGAAGCCGGCAAGCTGCGCCTCGAAGGCCGCGACTACACCGTCCAGGACGGCGACGTCTTCCACTTCAGGTTCAATGTGTGAGACGGGCGCGTGAGCAGGCGGCGTTCACCAGCGGGACTTCTCACCGCACTTCCCAAATAAGCAGCGCCGGGCGTGAAAGCCCGGCGCCGATAAGTCTTCAGTATTGTGGTGGTCAGCCCTGGGGCTGCGGGGCCGGGCCCTCGGGCGGGGTGTCGGGGCGGCGCTTGCGCTCGGCCATGAACTGGTCGAACTCGGCCTTGTCCTTGGCCTGGCGGAGCCGTTCGAGGAATTCGAAGAACTCCTTCTGCTCCTCCTCCAGGCGGCGCAGGGTCTCCTCGCGGTACTCGTCGAAGGCGCTGTTGCCGCTGGATTCGGCCTGGCGGCCGGCGAACCAGTCTCGGTTCCCCTTGTGTCCGTTACGATTATGCCAGCGGCCCGGGCCGCGGTTCGTCCAACATGCCATGCGTCCACTCCAGAACAGATAGATCAGGATCGCCAGGCCCAGGGGCCAGAAGACGATGAAGGCCAGGACCGTTACAGCGATCCAGGCGGGCTTTCCGTAATCGTCCAATTTCGCTGCCAGTTCCATCGAGCCCTCATGTAAATGTTTTTTACATTCACATAAATGGACCCGACCCCGCCGGATGTCAAGGACCTATGCAGGGTTCTTGAGGATAAGTCGGCCCATTCACTCCTGGCCGAGTCCCTCCAGATAGATGAGGACCCCGGCCTCCAGCAGGTCCTCCGGCGGCATGGGCAGCTTGCGCCGGCCGGCGTCGCCCCGGGCGAAGAGCGCGGCGATGCCGTGGGCCAGGGACCAGAGGTGCAGGCTGACCATGGCGGCCGGCGGGCGACCCGCCGCCGGCAGGGTGCCGCAGAGCGCCTCGGCGGCCTGGCGCAGGATCGCCTGGGCCTGGTCGCTGGCCCGGGCCAGCTCGGGGTCCAGGTCCGGCGGCAGCTGGGACTCGAACATGGCCACGAAATAGGCCGGCTCGGCCCGGGCGAAGTCCAGGTAGGCCCGGCCGAGGTTCTCGAAGGCCCGGCGCGGGTCGGGCTTGCCGTTGTCCCAGGCCCGGACCAGGGCGACGGTGAAGGCCTCGAAGCCGCGCCGCGCGACGTCGGCCAGCAGGGCCTCGCGGTCGCGGAAGTGGCGATAGGGCGCCGCCGGGCTGACCCCGGCAGCCCGCGCCGCCTCGGCGAAGGTGAAACCGGCCGGGCCCTTCTCGGCGATCAGCTCGAGGGCGGCCGCGACCAGCGCCTCGCGCAGGTTGCCGTGGTGATAGCCGCGCCGCTCCCGGCCACGTTTGGACCAACTCATGTGAAGAGCTTTTACATCATTGCACCGGCAAAGCCAGCGCGGAAAAGGCCCGTCAGGACAGTTGCCGGGTGATCAGAAAACCGAGGGTCGCGGTGGTCCCGGTCAGGACGGCACCCCAGACCATGTCGACCAGGGCGACGGAGAGCGGCCAATCGGGCAGGGTCGCCAGGTTGGTCAGGTCGTAGGTGGCATAGGCGATCAGGCCGAAGAGCGCGCCGCGGAGCGCCGCCGTCTTCCAGGCACCGGACTCCAGCGCCGGTGCGATCGCGAAGACCACGATGCCGACGATGTAGAGCAGATAGAAGCCCAGTGCCGGAGGGATGTTGACAGGCCCGGTCATGAAGGCCGCAAGCCGGTCCTGGTAGAAGTCCGCGGCAATCACGCCGAGCCAGAAGGCATCGATCACGAGGAAGACGATCAGGGCCGCGACATAGGCGGTCAGGTATCTGCGCAATGCGACGCCTACCGCTCGACGCCTGCCTGGGTCACCGTCCTTCGGCAGACGTCGACGCGCGGCCAAGCGCTCGAAGATCCGCATGACATGGCGCTCCTCACGCCCAGCCGCCGGCCACCGGGGCGACGTGCCCGGTCATGAAGCCGGCCTTGTCGGAGAGCAGGAAGGCGACGACGTCCGAGACCTCTTCCGGCTTGCCGATCCGCCCCAGCGGGATCTGGGAGACAATCTTCGCCATCGCCGCCTCGTCGCTGAGCAGCGCATCGGAAAAATAGGACGGGCTCTTCACGAAGTTCGGCGCCACGGCGTTGACCGCGATCCCGCTGCGCGCCAGCTCTCGAGCCAGGGTCAGGACCATGGCGTTCTGCGCGCCCCGGGCCGTGACGTACATCCCGTAGTTCGGCAGACCCCGGTAGGGCGCGGCAGAGGTCGCGACGACGATCCGGCCGCTGCCCTGGCGCTTCATTTGCGGGATCACCGCGCCGATGAGGCGGAAGGGCTCGACCACCATGGCCTCCAGCCCGGCCCGCATGTCCGCCGGATCGGCCTCCTCGACACGGGCCCGGATCGCCGGGAACCCGTCGTTCGGCACGAGACCGTCGAGGCGCCCCTGCTCTGCAACGACCTCGGCGACAAGGGCCACGGGATCGTCCTGGGCAAGGGTGACGACTCCGGGATGGGCCGCGACGAAGGCGTCTCGGCGAGCCGGGTCGGCGAAGGCCGGGTCCTGGGCGACCACGGTCGCGCCCTCGCCGCGGCAACTGTCACAAACCGCGGCGCCGACGAACTCGGTCGCCTTGGTGATCAGCACCACCTTGCCGTCGAGAATTCCCAACGCAGCCTCCTACCCCAAACATTGTTTCCGGCCGGGCGGTGTTCAATCCACCTTGACCACGCGATCGCCGACCGCGACCCGGCCGTCCTCCACGACCCGCGCATAGATGCCGCGCAGGCGTAGCGCCCGGCCCTTGGGCCCGTTGACGAAGACCACGGCGGACTGGCCGTAGCGCTCGGCAAACTTCTTGCATCCCAGGTGAGGCTCGGCGGTGATCTCGATCAAGGCGCTGCCGATCTTGAGGCGCTGGCCGGGCGCCAGGTTCTCAGGCGTGAGGTCGAGGTCGATGAAGAGGTTGTCGCCGGCCAGCGGCCAGCGCTCGCGCTCGCCCGCCACCAGGGCGATGCAGCGCGCGTTCATGATGCAGATCTGGACGTCGGGATGCGGCCGGCCGTCCTCGGTCGACAGCCAGCAGCCCTTGGCCCAGTGGTCGCCGTGGACGCCCCCCTCCAGGCTGATCTCGCTGCTTTGCACGTCAAGGCGCTCGCCGGACGCGGGCCGCACCACGATGGCTTCCAGGACGCCGTCGTCCTTCGGAGAGTCGAGGATTCGCGGAAGGCCGGCCTGGAGCTCGGCGCGCGTGAGATGCTTGATCATGACGTCCACCCAAGAGACCCGGCCCGGCCCGGTGATCGCTCGATCGCAAGGCCGACGGCAGTCTACCGGAACTCTCCTGTGGCTTGAACCCGGATGCGCGACCCCGCCGCCTATTCCCGCGCGCCGGGGGTAATGCTGAGCTCGACGCGCTGGCCGTCGCGCAGCACGACGAAGGCGGCCGGTTCGCCGACCTTCAGTGCGTCGAGGGCCGAGGCGTAGTCGTAGATGTTGGCGATGGTCTGGCCGGCCATCTCGACCACGATGTCGCCGTCCTCCAGCCCGCCGGCCGCCGCCGGGCCGCCCTTGGCGACGCCGGAGATCCGGGTGCCTTTGCCGTCGCCCTCGGTGTAGTCGGGGATTGTGCCCAGGTAGACCCGCGAGGTCCGGCGGCGCGGCGAGCCGCCCTCTTGACGGACGTAGTCCGGCGCCGCCTCGGCGGTCGCCAGGCCGCGCGCGACCAGGGCCATGAAGCGGGCGACCTTCTGCAGGCCGGG
>JASJAL010000306.1 GCA_030067055.1 Kiloniellales bacterium
GACGCCGACCAGGATCGCCAGCTTGAGGAAGTAGAAGAGCGCCCGCCACATGCCCGCCACCGCCCCGCTCTACTGCGAGTCCGGCTCTGGGGCGGGCTCGTCCGCGGGACCAGACGCCGGATCCGGATCTGCTTTCTCTGCGGTTTCGGGCGCCGCTTCGGGCTCCGTGTCCGGAGCTGCTTCGCTTGCGGTCTCGGGCGCGGTCTCAGCCTCCGCTTCCGGTCCCATCTCCTCCACCGTCTCGGGCGCTGTCTCGATCGCCGACTGGGGCGCCGATTCTTGCGCGGCCGGCGGCGTCTCGGCCGCGAGGTTGGGCGCCAGGCTGTCGGCCACCCGGCCGCCGAGCAGCCGCAGCGCGTCGTCCGCCGCCGCGCGCGCCCGGGCGGCCTCGCGCCACGCCGCCGCCGCCTCGGCGGCCCGGCCGCCGGACAAGGCATCGAGCTCGGCCAGCGCACCGGCCAAGTCGCCAGCCGCGACCCGGGCCTCGGCGCGCGCCGCCACCGCGCCGGGACTCTCGCCGGAGGCGCCGCCGCCGACCGGCCGAACCGTCACCAGGTCGCTGAGCCGCCGCCGCACGCCCGCCAGCCAGCCCTCCTCGCCGTCGCCCGCGCCGGCCGCCGCAACCGCGCGCGCCACCTGCGGGAAATCGGCGCGCAGGCTCTCGCGGGTCGGGATGCCGTCGGCCGCATAGGGAGACAGGGTCTCGAGAACGCCGGTCAGCTCGGCGTCCGCCTCGGCCAGGTGGGACAGGGCGGCGAGCTCGCGCGCGAAGGGCTCAGGCCGCCGCAGCGCGTCGCGCAGCTGGGCGACGGCCAGCACGACGGCGACCTGCTGTGGCAGGGCGGAGCGAGCCCCGGGAACGACCCGTGGCATCGCCTCCAGGCGTTGCTCGACCTCGGCCAGGCGCGCCGCCAGCAGGTCCAGATCCGTCCGCAGGCCGGCGCCGGCCACCACCCGGCCGCTCAGCTCGGCGAGCCGGCGGTCCAGGTTCGCGAGACGCGACTCCAGCCCGGAGAGCGTCGCTTGAGCTTCGGTGCTGGACGAGGCGCCGGCGCCGACCTCTGCCTCGACCCGGGACAGGGCGCTGCGCAGGCGATCGATCTCGGCGGCGAACTCGGCCCCGGCGGCGCCTTCCTGCGCCGAGAGCGCCGTCTCGAGGGCGTCGAGCCGCTCCAGCAGTTCCGGCGAGGGCTCGGCCACGACGGCGACCGCCGGCTCGCCGACCAGAGGCAGCCAGGTGTCGCGGCTCAGCACCGCGATCCCCAGGCCGCCGAGGAAGACCAGCGCCCCGATGACGAATCCGAAGAGCCAGCCGCCGCCGGCCTTCGCCGCCGCGCTCGCCGGCCCCGGCTTGGGGGCAGAGGCCGCGGCGGTCGCCATGCTGCTGCGCGCTGCGGGCCTGGACGCCTCGGCCGTCTCCGGTTTCGGATCCGCAGGTTTGGAGGCCTCGGTCTTGGGCGTCTCGAGTTCAGGGACAGGCGCCTCGGCGGGCTTCGACGAATCCGGCGCCGGCGCGGAATCCGATCGCTGGGCGGCGGCGTCCAGCTCGTCGTCCGGCAAGGCGATGCCGCCCGCCGCCGCCGCCGCGCGGATCTGTCCGTGGCGCGCCTTGGGGATCACCCCGCGCTCGCGCCAGCCCTGGACCGTGCTGACCGCGATGCCCAGTTTCTGGGCCATCGGCCGGATCCCGCCGAAGCGCCCGATGACCGAGACCGCAGCGGACTCCGCCTCGCCCCCGGGCTTTTCGTCGGGCGCCGCCGCGCCGTCCTGTTCCGCCATGCCCTTGTCCTTTTCGTCCCCCGTGCCGGCCCCTGCGCCGGGCTCCGGTCGGTCGAGCAGCGCCAGCAGCGCCTCGGTCTCCGGACGTGCCGCGACCTCGAGCGCCGCCCAGTCCAGGGCCTCCAGCTTGGCCGCCACCGCGGCGCTGAGACAGAGCGCCCGCAGCGGCCGGCAAGCCTCGACCAGGCCGGCCTCGCGGACCAGCGCGACGAAGGTTTCCGCGGTACGGGGCGAGAACAGCGCGACCGCGCCCACCCGACCTTCGCGCAGCGCCGACTGGGCCGGATCGGACAGCCGGGTTGCCGCCTCGGCGGTATAGAGCACCGCCCGGGTCACCGTAAAGCCCGCAGCTTCGAGCTCGCCCTTGAGGTCGCCGGCCAGAGTCTTTCCGGCGGCGTGGAGCAGAACGCCTTCCTCCGGCGAAAGCCGGTCGCGGACCAGTCGGATCAGGTCGTCGACATCGCCCTCCGCGCTCTCCACCCGCGCGAATCCCGCCGCCGTCGCCGCCTCGGCGGAGGCCGGCCCGACCGCGAAGACCGGCAGGTCGCGCCGCTCGGTGAGGGCGGCGAAGGCGCGCAGGCCGTTGGCGCTGGTCACCAACAGTGCCTGGAAGGCGTCCAGCTCCGGCGGCAAGGCTGATGCCTCGGCCAGGGTGATCTCGAGCAATGGCTCGATCAGCGCCTCGTGGCCGCGGGTCGCCAAGGCTTCGGCGAAGATTTCCGCGTCGGGCCGTGGACGCGTGACGAGGACCCGCATCACAGGTGCTCCAGGGCCTTGAAGAAGGCCTCGCCGGCCTCGATTCGCAGCTCCTGGCCCAGGGCGCGTCCGAGTCCCTCGGCTTCGTCGGGCGCGCTCTCGGCCTCGGCCCGAAAGACCTGGCTGCCGTCGGGCGCGGCGACCAGACCGCGCAGGCGCAGGCGGCCGCCGTTCAGCTCGGCGAAGGCCGCGATCGGGGTCCGGCAGGAGCCGTCGAGCACTTCCAGGCAGGCCCGCTCGGCACCCACCCGCAGCGCCGAGTCGACGTCGTTCAGCGGTGCCAGCAGCTCCTTGACTGCGTCGTCGGCAGCGCGCACCTCCAGACCGATGGCGCCTTGGGCCACGGCCGGCAGCATCTCCTCGGGCGCCAGGGCCGCGGTGATCCGATCCGCCTGGCCCAGCCGGAGCAGGCCGGCGACCGCCAGAAGCGTCGCGTCGACCTGGCCCTCGGCCAGCTTGCGCAGGCGGGTGTCGACGTTGCCGCGGATCGGCACGACTTTCAGGTCGGGCCGGGCGGCCAGGATCTGGGCCTGGCGGCGCAGGCTGACCGTGCCGACCACGGCACCCGGGGGCAGGGCGGACAGGCTGTCGCCGGCGGTCGAGAAGAACGCGTCCCGGGCGTCCTCGCGCGGCAGAACGGTCCCGATCTCGAGCCCGTCGGGCAGCCAGGTCGGGACGTCCTTCATAGAGTGTACGGCGAGGTCGATCCGGCGACCGAGCAGGGCCTCCTCGATCTCCTTGGTGAAAAGGCCCTTGCCGCCGATCTCGGCCAGGGGACGGGAACGGTCGCGGTCGCCGGTGGTGGTGATCACCACGATCTGCAGGCGCCGTTCCTCCGCCAGCTCCGGGTGAGCCGCGATCAGGCGCTGCCGGACCTCCTGGGCCTGGGCCAGGGCGAGCGGGCTGCCGCGGGTGCCGATGCGCCAGGTCTTCATGGCCGGCGCCGACCCCCGTCGGCGTGAAGCTCGGCGACCCGCGCGCGGGTATCTGCGGCGTCCTCTCCCTTGTGCATCCGGCCTCGGCTCCGCTAAGTCTCTCACGTGGCTGGGCAGCGCCCAGATATAAAGAGAGCGAAGGCTCCCTGAAAGCGGAGATCGGTCACGGATGCGAATTCTGGGCATCGAGACCAGCTGCGATGAAACCGCCGCCGCCGTGGTGACGGCGGAGGGAGAGATCCTGTCCAACCTGGTGCTGTCGCAGCTTGAGGAGCATCGCCCCTACGGCGGCGTGGTCCCCGAGATTGCGGCGCGCAGCCACCTGGACCACCTGGACGGTCTGATCGCCCGGGCCATGGCGGAGGCCGGGCTGGGCTTCGAGGACCTGGACGGCATCGCCGCCACCGCCGGGCCGGGGCTGATCGGCGGGGTCTTCGTCGGGGTGATGACCGCCAAGGCCATCGCGGCCGCCCGCAAGCTGCCCTTCCTGGCGATCAACCACCTGGAGGGCCATGCCCTCAGCGCCCGCCTGACCGAGAACCTGGAGTTTCCCTACCTGTTGCTGCTGGTCTCGGGCGGGCACTGCCAGCTTCTGGCGGTCGAGGGCGTCGGCGCCTACCGCCGCCTCGGCACGACGGTCGACGACGCCGCCGGCGAGGCCTTCGACAAGACCGCCAAGCTGCTCGGCCTGGGCTACCCCGGCGGTCCGGCGGTCGAGCGCGCCGCCGCCGCCGGCGAGACTGGACACTTCGAGTTGCCGCGGCCGATGAAGGGCCGCGACAGCCTGGACTTCTCCTTCTCCGGCCTGAAGACCGCGGTGCGCCACGCCGCCGCCGCCCTGGACCCGCCGCCCGACGGCGCCTCGCCGGCGGTCCGGAACCTGGCCGCCGAGTTCCAGGCGGCGGTAGGCGACGTCTTGGCGGATCGCTGCCTGCGAGCGCTGGCCAGCTTCGGCGCCGACTACGGGCGGCCCGGCCCCCTGGTGGTGGCCGGCGGAGTCGCGGCCAACCACTACCTGCGCGCGCGCCTGACCGCGGTCGCCGCCGAGGCTGGCGCCGGACTTCTGGCGCCGCCGCCCTGGCTCTGCACCGACAACGCCGCCATGATCGCCTGGGCCGGCGTCGAGCGCCTGCGCCTGGGACTGGGCGATCCCCTCGACTTCGCCCCGCGGCCGCGCTGGCCGCTCGAACAACTGCGCCGCCCGCAGCCGGAGACCGCAGCGGCCGAGATCGGAGAGACCAATCCATGAGCGAGACCGACGCGGGCCCGAAAATCCAGGTCAACGGCATTTTCGCCACCCCGGTGGCCATCCTGATGCTGCCCGACGCGGCGGCGCTGAACGAGGCGCTGAAGACGACCATCCTGGCCCGCGAACAAAGCCATCCCTCGACTAGGCACTCCAACCTCGGCGGCTGGCAGTCGAGCTGGGACTTCGCCGAGTGGGGCGGTCCCGCCGGGCAGCAGGTCCTGGGCGCCGCCCGCCACGTTGCCAACCAGCTGACCAGCGACCGCCAGGGCCAGAAGCGAAAGATCGACTGGAAGATCAACGCCTGGGCCAACATCAACCGGGACGGCCACGGCAACGAGTTCCACACCCACCCCGGGGCCTTCTGGTCCGGCAGCTACTACGTCGACGACGGCGGGGTCGGCGCCGACCCGTCCCTGGGCGGCCAGTTCGAAATCCAGGATCCGCGCGGCGTGGCGCCGGCCATGTACGCCCCGGGTCTGGCCTTCGCGATACCCGGCGGGCAGTCCTGCGGCGCCTCTGAGGTGGTGAGCCCGCGCAGCGGCATGATCCTCATGTTCCCGAGCTGGCTGTCCCACGCGGTGCGGCCCTATACGGGCGGCGGCACGCGGATCTCGGTCGCCTTCAATCTCAGCATCTAGGAGCCGGCGTGTGACGAAGGGTGGGGCCATCCAGAAGGTTGCGGTTCTGGGCGCCGGGGCCTGGGGCACGGCGCTGGCGGCGGCGCTGCACCGCGCCGGGCGCGAGGTCCTGCTCTGGACCCGGCGCGCGGAGCTGGC
>JASJAL010000307.1 GCA_030067055.1 Kiloniellales bacterium
CCAGGTGGACCGGCTCGATGCCGTAGGCGGCGGCCATGGGGACGATCAGCGGCACGATGACTATGATCGCCGAGTAGATGTCCATCAGTGCGCCGACGACGATCAGCAGCAGGTTTAAGGCGAGCAGGAACAGCAGCGGCGATTCGATCACCTCTTTGACCCACTCCAGCGCCAGCATCGGCACCTGGGCGATCAGCAGGTAGTTGGTGAGACCCAGCGCGACCCCGAGGATGATCATGAAGCCGCCGACCATGGTTGCGCTCTCGACCACCACTCTGATCAGGTCCTTGCCGAACCTAAGTTCGCGAAAGATCAAGGACTCGACCACGAAGGCGTAGAGCACGGTGATCGCA
The DNA here is from genome assembly GCA_030067055.1 of Kiloniellales bacterium. The sequence goes on from JASJAL010000307.1 coordinate 354, forward strand.
GCCGCCTCGATCAGGGTCGCCAAGCCGCCGAAAATCCCGCCGAGGATCAGGAAGGGCAGCAGCAACTCCGACTTGGCCGCCCAGGCCGCCCGACCCAGCTCGGACCAGCTGAAGGCGGTCCGCTCGGCGCCTTTGAACCAGCCAAACCAGGCGCCCCAGGCCGCCACCACGACGATCAGCAGCAGGCCGGGCAGCAGGCCGCCGATGAAGAGCTCGTCCAGTGGCAGCTCGGCATAGTAGGCGTAGAGGATCACTGGCAAGCTCGGCGGCAGCAGCACGCCGATCGAGCCGGACACGGTCACCAGCCCGACCGAGTGGCCCTCGGGATAGCGGGCCTGGACCAGCATCGGCAGCAGCAGGCCGCCCATGGCCAGGATCGTGATCCCCGAGGCGCCGGTCAGCGGCGTGAAGAAGGCCAGCACCAGGGTCACCACGACCGCCAGGCCGCCGGGCATCCAGCCGGCGGCGGCGCTGAAGAACCGCAGAAGGCGCTGGCTGGAGCCGCCCTCGGCCAGGAGGTAGCCGGCCAGGGTGAAGAGGGGGATCGCCGGCAGCATGGGAGAGGTCGCCATGCGGTAGGCCTCGCCCGGGACCGCGGCGATCGGCGTGCCCTCCAGATAGAACAGCAGGGCCGCTGCACCGCCGATGGCCAGAAATATCGGCAGGCCCAGCAGGGTCCCGATCGACAGGAGCAGCAGGCCGGGGAGCAGCAGCTCGGGGCGGTCGAGGCCGGGAACCAAGGCGAAGACCGGCGGCACCAGCAGGCCGCTGGCCAGAACCAGCCGGGCCCGCCAGGACTCGGCGTTCTTGGCCAGGATTCGCCAGGTGATCAGCGCAAGCGCCGCGGGCATCACCAGCGAGACCACCCAGATCGGGATGCCCCAGCTGATGCGGTCGTCATACTGGAAATCGAACTGAACAAGTTGCAGGCTGCCTGCGACCAGGGTGGCCCCCAGGGTGACCGAAAGCCAAGCGGTAGCGCGGGCAATTCCGCTGGCCCAGTCCTCGTGCAGAAATTCAGCGGTGGCCAGGGCCAGCAAGCGGTCCTCGCGCGCCGCCAAGGCCGCCCCGATGAAGGTGATCCACAGGGTCAAGTGCTGCACGATGGGGATCGAGCCGGGGATCCCGACACCGAACAGCTCACGCGCCAGGAGCTCGGCCACGGGTAGCGCGGCGATGACGACCAGCACCGCGACGGCGAGGGCATTTTCCAAGCGAACGAACGACACGAAGCGCCCCGGTGCTTGAGACTGAGGCCTAGGGCCGCAGCCGCTCGGCCGCCGCGCTGCCCACCTTGGCACCCCTGTATTCCTCGGAAAGGCGCAGGACCTCGTCGAACAAGCTCGGATGGCTGCTCGCCTCGCGCAGCACCGGATAGGCGGCGCGCGCCTCGCGGCGCCAGGCTTCGCGAACCGCGGACTTGAGCTCAATCACCGTCAAGCCGCGGGCCTGCATCTCCTCAACCGCCTGCACCCCGGCGCGGCGAATTTCGGCTTGCGCCTCAAGGGCGATGTCACGGACCGAGGCCAGCAGCGGGTCGTGAAATCGAGCCGGGATTCTGGCCCAGGCCCGGCTGCTGATCACCATGGCCGCATTGAGCGGCGCCCAGCGGACATCGGTCATGTAGGGGGCCGACTGGTATGAGCGATCCAGCAGGGCGAAAAGCGGTGGCACGACGATCGCTTCCAACAGACCGGTCTGCAAGGCAGTCAGCATGTCCGTCACCGGCAATGGCACGACGTTGAATCCGAACTCCTTGAACAAGCGCTCATCCTCCGGCGCGCCGGAGGACATCCACAGCCGCAGCGCCCGCAAGTCCTCGGGTGTACGCACGGGCGACTTGGTGAAGAAGTAGATCCATCCGGTGTCGAACCAGGTCAGGACCTTGAAGTTGCGGGCGCCAATATGGCGCTCCAGCGCGGGCGCGATGCGGCTGCGGACGTATTCCAGCTCGCTATAGGACTCGAACAGAAGTGGGATATTGAGAACATTGACGCTGCCGTCGATGTGCGGCAGGCCCGAGCTGGTGATTGCGACCGCATCGAGACCCCGCCGCTGCAGCTTGCGGACCATCTCGTCCTCGCCGCCCAGGACCCCGCCTGCGTAAATGCGTAGCTCCACCTGGCCGTCGGTGAGGTCATGCCATTCCTGACGGACCTGCAACAAGGCGTCGTGCCAGACCGAACCCTCCGGCACCAAAGTGCCGAGCTTGACAACGATCCTGCCGGCCAGTGCCGGCCCGCTGCCCAAGGACAGCAAGCCGAGCAGCAGGATTGTGCACCGCAGGAACCGCCGAAACATCACTTCCCCCTCTACTCCAAAAAGAGTTCATCCGACCGCGCCAGGAGCCAGCGCGCCCGCCGCTGGGCAATCGTGTTCTGCAACCGCTTCTCCGGTAGGGCATCGGGATCGACTGCCAGAGCATCAGCGAGAAGCCGATCGAAAAGTTCGCGGTCCTGGCTCGGCACTGCCTTGGCGACGGCGTAATTGACGTAGACGCTCGCTCGCTTGCCGTCCGAGAGCTCCATCGCCTGCTGGTAATGAGTATCCAAAGCGCCGCGCGCCGAGGTGCCTGGGATCGCCTCCGCCCAGACCATCGCGAACTCATGCAGGGCGCCGTTGTCGAAGTCGGCGTCCAGGGCAAGCCCGCGCTGCAGCAGCGCTTCGACCTCCGGCAGCCGCGCCAGCATCGCGGTATCGCGCTTCGATACCGAGATCGCCAGACCCAGCGCCGCGGCGCTCCAGTAGAGATAGGGAACCTCGCCCGCCGCCTCGTCGTCGACGCGAGCAACCGCGTCCTCGGGTGCACGCGCCAAAGCCGGGCCGAAACCGGGATACTCCACCTCCAGCGCCCGTATCGCATAGCCGAAGGCGCGCATATGGAGTTTGCGGGCCCGGGCACGCAATCGCCGTGCCTCAGTCAAATCGCGGCCGGCCACCTGCTCGGCGGGAAACTGCACGTAGGCATAGGCGTAGAGCACATAACCGCGCGCCGCCGCCAGCAGGAGGCCACGGTGCTCCGGCGATTCGAGTATCATGCTCTCGACCAGCTTGATGCTGAAGGGCAGCGCCTCGCCGATCAGCTCGATGTCGTCGTCATCGGTGAACACGCCATCGCCGGACGCCAGCATATCGCCGATCGTGTCGGCGGCGAGCCCGCGCATCGAGCAGCCTCCGGTCAAAAGAAGCAGCAGCGAAAGTGTGATCCAGAAGGCTGCCGGGGCACGTTTCATGCCTCCTGTCTAGCAAGCGCCGGACCGATCGAAATTGACGAGAATCAACTTTCGTACATGACTTCGCCAAGTCTAGAGATCGGGAGTGCGCCCGCTTCGCAAGCTGGAACGCGCCCATCGAAACCAGCGCCAGTTTAGGGCCCTGGACCGAGGCGGAGTCCGCTAAGAGCCGGTCCGGAACTTCTCCCAGCCGCCTCGGCGCCAGGAGGCCCCGTCGAAGGCTTCTCCGTCCTCGCGGATCGTGTAATAGCGGCCGGCCTCGTCGACGTAGATCTGTGCCACCAGGCTGAGTGCAGGGTCGCCGTCGAGCGAACCGGCGGCGATGCCCATCGGCTGGTCGGGCCCGTGGTCGAAGAACAGGCTGGAGCCGCAGATCTTGCAGAAGCCGCGGCGCGAATTTTCCGAGGACCGGTACCAGGCAAGCCCGGCGGACTCGGTCAGTTCGAAGCGCTCCCGAGGCGCGGCGGTGGCCGCGACGTGGTGGCCGCTGGTCCGCCGGCACATGCGGCAATGGCAGGCAATGACGTCCGCCAGCGGTCCCGTCACGCGGTAGCGCACCTGGCCGCAGAGGCACCCGCCCTCATGGATCTCGTTCGTCATCGCTGCAGGTTCATTCGCTTGCGCCGTGGGCCGACACAGTCTTCCCTCACGTCGATCCTAGCAGTCCGCCGGGCATCGGCACAGCGGTGAGGAGACCGAGCCTGCCCTCTGGCAGGATTCGATCCGGATCCACATCTATGATTCAAGAAGTCCTCCGGATCGGAAAGGAAAGCGCGATGGTGAAGGCGGTCGATATCCAGAACGAGCTGGCGAAGCATCCGATGCTACGCGGGCGCCGACCCGATACCCCCGATGACCAGACCGCCGCGGCCTTTGCGACCCTGGCCGGCTTTCGTGAGGGCGGTATCTTCGCCGGCAGCTTTCAGGGTGAGAGCGCCTGGGAGCGCCATACCCGGGGCGACGAGCTGGTGCAGATCCTTTCCGGCGCGACGACCCTGACCGTGCTGACCGACGAGGGGCCGCAAGTTCTGGAGATGACGGCCGGCACGCTTGCGGTCGTGCCGCAGAACTGCTGGCACCGCTTCCACGCGCCCGAAGGCGTGACCTTGCTGACCGCGACCCCGCAGCCGACCGACCATTCGACGGCCGAGGATCCGAGGCAGGCGCCATGAGCCCGCAGAAAGGCCTGGTCCGCCTGTTCTACGACGAGATGTGGAATAAGGCGGACAAGTCCCGGATCCCAGAGATCTTCCATCCAGGTTTCAGCTTCCGGGGTTCGCTCGGTCCGGTCTTGGTCGGACACGAGCAGTTCGGCGGCTACGTCGACGACGTGGTCGGGGCCCTGCCGGACTTCCACTGCGAGATCCTCGAGATGACCGAGGAAGCCGAGCGCGTTGTCGCGCGGATGCGCTTCTCGGGAACGCAAGAGGGCAGCCTGCTCGGATTTGCGGCGAGCGGCCGACGCGTCGCCTGGGACGGCAGCGCCCACTTCCGCTTCCGGGACGGCCTTGTCGAGGACCTCTGGGTCCTGGGCGACGTTCACGGCCTCCTGATGCAGCTGGAGGCCGACCAGAGCGGCTAAGGCACGGCCGTGGCGATGCCGGAATTGCTTGACCGACCTAAAGTCCCTATTTCAATTGTGGGATAGTAGGGATAACAAGCGGCCTGCGAGCGATGAAGCCGCGACGGCAAACCTGGCCAAGACTCACCAGACGCGCCTGTCTGGTAATTCTGCTGCTCGCCACGATTGCCGCGCCGAGCCAGAGCCAGAACGCAGCGGACGATTCCCGCGACGGCGACATCCTGGGCCAGCTCCGGTTGCACAGGGTCCAGAAGGACGAGACCCTGATCGACATCGCGCTCAGGGAGGGACTGGGCTTCGTCGAGTTGCGCGCTGCGAACCCGGGG
>JASJAL010000308.1 GCA_030067055.1 Kiloniellales bacterium
TTCGCCCAGGCCATGACCATCGAGTACCGCCTGAGCCAAGCCTGCATGTTCGGCCACGACTTCCCCGAGGGCGTGCGCGCCTTGCTGATCGACAAGGACAACGCCCCGCATTGGCAACCTGCCAGCCTGGCCGAGGTCAGCGACGAGGCGATCACCGACTGCTTCCGCCCCCTCGGCGACAAGGACCTGATTCTCACCTGACGCCTAAGCTGGCGGCGCTCCTGCATTTCGTGCAGCCTTGTGTTTTCCGCGTGCCTGCGGGAAACAGACGGCAAGCAAGAATCAACTGCGAGTGGGGAGGACGCTATGGCCAAGATCGGCTTCATCGGCCTGGGCAACATGGGGCTGCCCATGGCCAAGAACCTGGTGGCTGCGGGCCATGCGGTGGCCGGCTTCGACCTGGCGGCGGCCAGCCTCGAGGCCGCGGCGGCGGCCGGGATCGCGACCGCCGGCAGCGCGGCGGAGGCCGTCCAAGGCGCCGAGGTCATCGTCTCTATGCTGCCGGCCGGCCAGCACGTCCGCGCGGTCTACACCGGCGACGGCGGGGTCATCGCGGCGGCCGAGTCCGGGGCCCTGGTGATCGACAGCTCGACCATCGATGTGGCGGCGGCGCGCGAGGTCAGCCAGGCCGCCGAGGCGGCCGGCCTGGAGATGCTCGACGCCCCAGTTTCCGGCGGAATCGCCGGAGCCGAGGCCGGCACGCTGACCTTCATGGTCGGCGGCAGCGACCAGGCCTTCGTGCGGGCCAAGCCGTTCCTGGAGGTCATGGGCAAGAACGTCATCCACGCGGGCGGCCCGGGCAACGGCCAGGCGGCCAAGGTCTGCAACAACATGATCCTCGGGATCTCGATGATCGCGCTGTCCGAGGCCTTCACCCTGGCCGAGGCCCTGGGCCTGGGGCACCGGAAGCTGTTCGAGATCAGCTCCAAGGCCTCCGGCTCCTGCTGGGCCATGCTGAACCACCTGCCGGTCCCCGGCATCGTCGAGACCTCGGCGGCCAACCGGGACTACAAGCCGGGCTTCTCGGCGGCCATGATGCAAAAAGACCTTAAGCTGTCCCAGGCGGCGGCCGATCAGGCGGGGGTTGCAACGCCCCTGGGCGCAGAAGCTGCAGCACTTTATACACTATTTGTTAATGGCGGTAACGAGAGCCTTGATTATTCAGCAATAGTGAAGCTGATCAAGGGCCATTGAAATGCGTGTAAAGTAAACCGGAACTTCGCCATTAAAACTTGTTTAACCGCTTGCGGTTACGGTCGATACAGGTGGCCGGCCAGAAGGGCCGGCGGAGCTAGCCTGGAGACCGACCGTGAAAGTCCTTTACTTGGAAACAATTGCTCTCGTCGAGCGTCTTCACCGCCAGTGCTTGGAAGTCGTGAAGGCCGAGCTTGAACGCCTTGGCATTCGGGATCTCAACAGCGTCCAAGCCATGATCCTGTTCAACATTGGCGACGCCGAGTTGACGGTTGGCGAGCTCACACAGCGGGGCTACTACCAGGGCTCCAATGTGTCTTACAACGTGAAGAAGATGGTCGAGCACGGCTATCTGATTCAGGAGCGCTCGCAGCACGACCGCCGGTCCTTCCACGTCCGGGTTTCGGAAAAGGGCCTCGAGGTTTGCCAGGCGATCAACACGCTCTTCGACCGCCACGTCAACGAGCTGACCAGCGGCACGGCCTCGCCGGATGCCCTGCGCGAGGCGAACCAGGAGCTGTCCAAGCTGCAGCATTTCTGGACCCTGCCGCAGCACTACGGCGGCCGGATGACCTCTGCCGCCTGACCGGGGTCGCCTGACCTCCCAAAGGCCGCCGCCCAACTCGGGCGGCTCCGAAGGCGGTGCCTGCCTTCTGCGGGCTCTCCGGGCGCCGCTCCCACCCGAAATGCCTCAGTCGGCGAAGGCCTGCGGCCAGCGCGCCGGCATGCAGCGGACGTACTGCTCGGCGTAGGCGGTCTCGGCGCCCAGTTCCTGGGCGGCGTGCCAGGCCCAGCGCGGATCGTACATCATGCCGCGGGCCAGCATGACGAAGTCGGCCTGGCCCTCGGCGATGATGGCCTCGGCCTGCCGCGCCCGGTTGATCATGCCGACCGCCATGACCGGGATCGAGACCGCCCGCCTGACCGCCGCGGCGAAGCCGACCTGATAGCCCGGCCCGACCTCGATCTTCTGCCGGTGGTCGAGGGCGCCCGAGGTGATGTCGACGAAGTCGCAGCCCAGGTCCTCCAGCGCCCGCGCAAAGGCGATCGTGTCCTGGATCGTGGTTCCGTCCTCGACCCAGTCGACGGCGCTGATCCGCACCCCCAGGGGCTTTTCCGCCGGCCAGGCTTGGCGCACCGCCTCGAAGACCTCGAGGGGGTAGCGCAGGCGCTTCTCAAGGCTGCCGCCGTAGTCGTCCTCGCGCCGGTTGGACAGCGGCGAGAAGAACTGGTTCAGCAGATAGCCGTGGCCGGCGTGCAGCTCGAGGACGTCGACCTCGAGCCGACGGCAGCGCTCCGTGGCCCCCACGAACTCGTCGCGGATCGCGGTCATGCCGGCGCGGTCCAGCGCCTGGGGCAGGTGCCAGTCCGGGGCGTAGGGCAGGGCCGAGGGCCCGAGGGTCGGCCAGGCGCCTTCCTCGGCGCTCAGCGGCCGGCTGCCGTCCGCCGGCGTGTGGCAGGAGGCCTTGCGCCCGGCATGGGCCAGCTGGACCCCCAGCTTGGCCACGCCCCAGGTTCGGCAGAAATCGAGGACCCGGCGCAGGGCGGCCTCTTGGTCGTCGTTCCACAGGCCGGCGCAGCGCGGCGTGATCCGGCCGACCGCCGAGACGTGGGTCGCCTCGGTGAAAACCAGGCCGGCGGCGCCCATGGCGAACTGGCCCAGGTGCATGAGGTGCCAGTCGTGCATGCAGCCCTCCTCGGCGACGTACTGGCACATCGGCGAGACCACGATCCGGTTGGGCAGTTCCAGATCCCGCAATCGGATCGGCGAGAATAGCTGGCTCACGACGTCTCCTCTCGTCTGCGGCCCTTTCGCTCGGGGTCCGCGCCGCCAGTTTCCGTCTAGCGAAGATGATGGAACTGGCGCTTCATCAATCAATGGCTAGGGTGCCCGAAGCCGCGTCCGGGCTCGATGGCTCCGCCGTGGTGCCGGATGTGACGGCTGGGCTCAGAAGAAGGCCTGGATGCCGGTCTGGGCGCGACCCAGGATCAGTGCGTGGATGTCGTGGGTGCCCTCGTAGGTGTTGACCGCCTCCAGGTTCATGACGTGGCGGATCACGTGGTACTCGTCCGCCACCCCGTTGCCGCCGTGCATGTCGCGGGCGGTGCGGGCGATGTCCAGGGCCTTGCCGCAGGAGTTGCGCTTGGCCAGCGAGATCGCTTCCGGCGCGGCGCGACCCTCGTCCATCAGCCGACCCAGGCGCAGGCAGGTCTGCAGGCCAATGGTGATCTCGGTCTGCATGTCGGCCAGCTTCTTCTGGATCAGCTGGTTGGCGGCCAGGGGCCGGCCGAACTGCTTGCGCTCCAGGGTGTAGTCGCGCGCCGCGTGCCAGCAGAACTCGGCGGCGCCGAGCGCGCCCCAGGCGATGCCGTAGCGGGCCCGGTTGAGGCAGCCGAAGGGCCCCTTGAGGCCCTTCACGTTGGGCAGCAGGTTCTCCTCCGGGACCTCGACGTCGTCCATGACGATCTCGCCGGTGATCGAGGCCCGCAGCGAGAACTTGCCTTCGATCTTGGGCGCCGAGAGGCCCTTCATGCCCTTTTCCAGGACGAAGCCGCGGATTTCGTCCTCGGGCTCGGTCTTGGCCCAGACCACGAAGACGTCGGCGATGGGCGAGTTGGTGATCCACATCTTGGCGCCCTTGAGGAGGTAGCCGCCGTCGACCTTGCGGGCCCTGGTCTTCATGCCGCCGGGATCCGAGCCGTGGTCCGGCTCGGTCAGGCCGAAGCAGCCGACCAGCTCGCCGGTCGCCAGGCGCGGCAGGTACTTGCGGCGCTGCGCCTCGCTGCCATAGGCGTGGATGGGGTGCATGACCAGGCTGGACTGGACGCTCATGGCCGAGCGGTAGCCGCTGTCGACCCGCTCGACCTCGCGCGCCACCAAGCCGTAGCTGACGTAGTTGACCCCGGCGCAGCCGTAGTCCTCGGGCAGGGTCGAGCCCAGGAAGCCCAGCGCGCCCATCTCGGTCATGATCTCCCGGTCGAAGCGCTCGTGGCGGTTGGCCTCGAGCACCCGGGTCATCAGCTTCTCCTGGCAGTAGGCCCGGGCGGCGTCGCGGATGAGGTGCTCGTCCTCGCTCAACTGCTCGTCCAGCAGCAGCGGGTCCTCCCAGGAGAAGCTGGCGCGCGCGGAGGCGGCGGGGGCACTCGGGTCCTTCAGGGGCACCGGCTCGGCAGGGGTCATCGGGCTGTCCTCATCGCTTTCCTTGTTTCGCCTTAGATAATACCTTGTCCGGGCCCCGTCGAGCCAGGGCGGGGCGGCGGAGGCCGATTCGACATGTCGGAGCAGCCGGAAGACCTCGGCGAGGTCATCTACGAGTTCATACCCATGGGCCGCTACGTAAAGGTCGCCGCGGTCGACCCGGCGACCCTGACCGAGGTCTCGATCGTCGGCGATCCGGCGGTCGGCGAAACCCTGCTGAAGCGCCAGGCCCGACGGAAGCTGGCCTACGTCCTGGCCAAGAAGGCCGAGAATTGAGCGGGCATGGTCGGCGCCGTAGTCGCAACCGGCAGCTTTCCGCCTTGCCTTGAGGTCGTTCCTTGCGCTATGAGCCTGCCGGGGAAGGCGGGGGGCGTCCTCGGGCGTGATTCCGCCCAGCGATAATAAAAGCTTGAACGGGGAGCGGATCTTGGCAGCGGCCAGTCCCGCCTTCTGGTCACACTCGCGACCGCAACCACAGAAACGTGTCAGCGCGGCCCGCCGACAGCCGCCCGGTCCCCTCGGACCGGCGATGACGGCGTTCGGCCGGCCCTGAGAGGCGCGGATGGAAGACACCTTTGCCTATTTCCTGGACCAGCTGATCAACGGCCTGACCCTGGGCTCGATCTACGGCCTGATCGCGATCGGCTACACCATGGTCTACGGCATCATCGGCATGATCAACTTCGCTCACGGCGAGATCTTCATGATCGGCTCCTTCCTGGCGCTGATCGCGATCCTGCTGTTCGGCGTGACCGGCAGCTGGGTGCCTCTATCCCTGATCTCGGTTCTGCTGCTTGTCATGGTGCTGTCCATGCTGCTGACAGCTGTCTACGGATGGACCCTCGAACGGGTCGCCTACCGCCCGCTCAGGGGCTCACCGCGCCTGGCGGCCCTGATCACCGCCATTGGCATGTCGATCTTCCTGCAGAACTACGTGCAGCTGCTCCAGAGCGCACGGATCAAGCCGCTGCAGCCGATCGTGATCGGCGGCATCGAGGTCCTGCGCGAAGGCGACTACGTGGTTTCGCTCAGCTACATGCAGATCCTGATCGTCGTGCTGATGGTCGTGCTGATGCTGATCTTCTCCCAGAT
>JASJAL010000309.1 GCA_030067055.1 Kiloniellales bacterium
TGGAGATCTACTTCTACCTTGATCTTGAAAGTGACAATTTGCGTTCTTTGACCTATGAACTCGAAGCGGGTGAGCCATCTGAGGCGGCAAGGCAAGCCTGTCTGACGCGTTTGCTGACTCCGGAGGGTGATCATGGCTAGTGTGGCCTTGGCGACGGAACCGGCCTTGGTGGTGGTCGTCGATGATGATGCGCTGTTTAGAGAATCGCTTGGGCGGAACCTGTCGGACGCCGGATTCTCGGTGATCGATTTCGGCGACGGCGTTTCCGCGGTCGAATACTTCGACAAAGGCGGTGCCGCAGATCTGGTTCTGCTCGATTGGAAGATGCCCGAGCTGAACGGCATCGAGGTTCTGCGCATGCTGCGCGAGCGGCACAACGACGTGCCGGTGATCTTCCTCACCGTGTTGAGCGACCAGATCTACGAGGAATCGGCCCTATTGCACGGCGCCGTGGACTTCGTCGAGAAGTCCCGCAGCTTCTCTATTTTGCTGAAGCGCATAGAGCTGATCACCCTTGGCACCCGCCGTGGCGCGGCAGGTGGCACCGACATGGCAGACCAGCATGGCAGCATGCGTCTGAGCAAGCTCGAGCTGCTGCCGGACACCAGCCGCGCGTACTGGGAAGGGCGCCAAGTCGACCTGACCCTGAACGAATTCAAGATCGTTGAGTACATGGCGACCAACGCCGGGCGCGACGTTCGCTACCGAGAGCTCTATGACCTGATCCATGGCAAGGGCTTCGTTGCCGGCGCCGGTAAAGAGGGATATCGGGCCAACGTGCGCACCTTCATCAAGCGCATTCGCCAGAAGTTCCGTGATCTTGATCCGGCCTTTGAGGAGATCGAGAACTATCCGGGCTATGGCTACCGTTGGCGGGATGATAAGTCTAAGGCGACGTGACACCGCTGAGAGGGCCAGGTTCCTTTGGGGCTCCTTCGCAACCAAGCTGGCCCTCCTCGTCACGATCTTCTTCTCGGTGCCGATCATTCTCTATGCGCAGTTCCGCGAAGGTGATGATCAGCGCACCAGAATCCTCTTAGACAGTCTTCAGACACAGGGCCGCCTGATCGCGCGCAGTCTCGAGCCGATGCTGCAGTCGTTCGACGGCAACTCGGCCCGGGTGCTCAGCGAGGTCTTGGTGCGCCTCGGCGCGGGCGAGATCCTGAAGATCAAGGTGCTGCTGCGGCCGGCCGGTCAGCCGGAGCCGACCGGCTTCTTCTACGTTGCCTCGCAACCCGTCGTGCCCAACGAGTACCTGGACCAGGAACGGGTCGAACTGGTGGACACCGGGATCCTCCGGGTGCTGCAGAACTCCTGCGAGGGCAACCAGACCCGAGCCTGGCGCTACATAAACCCGGCCGGTCAGGAGGAGATCCTGACCTCGATCATCCCGGTCAACACCGAGGCCGGATGCTGGGCCGTGATCACCTCCCATGCCAGCGACGAATGGCTCGGCGCGAGCATCGATCTGCCCTACTGGCAGACTCCCCAGGTCCGGGTGGCGGCGGCGATCTACATCCTGATGGCGCTGATCGTGCTGTCGCTCTTCCTGGGAATCTGGCGAAGCCTTGTGCGCTTCGGCCGTCTGGCGAGGGACATCCGGACCGGCGGCCCGGGCGACCGTTCCTTCGCGGCGCTGAACAGCCTGCCCGAGCTTTCGGCCGTCGCCCAGGAATTCGACAGCATGGTCGAATCCCTCGACGCATCGGCGCTGTCGATCCGCCGCGCGGCCGAGGAGAATGCCCACGCCTTCAAGACCCCGATCGCGATCATCTCGCAGTCGCTGGAGCCCCTGCGCCGCTCGATCAACGGCGACGACAAGCGGACCGTGCGGGCGATCGAGCTGATCGAACGGGCCATCGGGCGGCTCGACGCCCTGGTCTCGGCGGCCCGCCAGATGGACGAGATGTCGGCCGAGCTGATCGATCCGCCGCGCGAGCGGACCGAGCTCTCGACCCTGGTCGAAGCCATGCTGGATGCCTATGCCGAGTCCTTCGACGCCAAGCACCTACGGGTGGTCCGCCTGATCGAGCCGAGCATCTATGTCATGGTCGGCTCGGACCTGCTCGAGACGGTGATGGAGAACCTGCTGGACAACGCCATCGACTTCTCGCCGCTGGGCGGAGAGCTGACCATCGGCCTTGCCCGGCAGCGCAAGATGGTGACCCTGATCGTCGCCGACCGGGGTCCCGGCGTCGATCCCAACGACCTCGACCGGATCTTCGAGCGCTACTATTCCTTCCGCACCGCCAAGGAAACCGGCGAGCACATCGGCGAGGGCGAGAACTTCGGCATCGGGCTCTGGCTGGTCCGGCGGAACATCGAGGCGGTCGGCGGCAACGTGCGGGCGGAAAACCGCCCCGAAGGCGGCCTCGCGATCTCGATCGCCTTTCCGCTGCCCAACTGACCCCTAGGGCGTTATCCGATCAGATGGAATCGCTTCGCGATCCATCTGGCCGGATGTAACGCCCTAACTTCTGAGTGTTAGCCCACTACTCCCGGCCAGACGCGAACGCGTCTGATCGGGAATTGCGCTAGATCAAGATCGGCTCAGATTGAATCAATCTGAGCCGTGAGTCTTGATCTACGTTATCGTCGTCTTGGGATCTCAGGCGCTGTCCAGGGCCTTGATCTGGGCCAGGGCCGGCACCGGTTCGACCCTGCGGCAATGGCCGTCGAGAATCGCGCCCTTGTGCATCACGAGCTTCTCGTAGAGCACCTCGCCGGACACGCTGGAGCCCTTGGCCAGGATCACCTTGGTGGCCCGGATCCGGCCGCGCACCGCGCCCTCGACCGTGACCGCATCGGCGATGATCAGGCCGCGGATCGAGGCGTCGCGGCAGACCCGCAAGGTGCGGGCCCGGATCTCGCCCTCGTAGTGGGCGTGAAAGTGGATATCGCCGGTGCTCTCCAGGTTGCCGACGATCTCGGCCCTGGGGCCGATGACCGAGGGCCGCTGGGCCTTGAGTGTCCGCGCGAAGGCGCGGGCGCTGGGCGTGGTGGTGACGTCCCGCCACAGGCTCTTGCTGCTCTCGATCGGCAAGGGCAGACGTTGGAAGCTCCTGGCGCCGGCGGCGAGGGCCCCGTGCAGCACCCGGGCCGGCAGGGCCTTGCGCTCGGGCTCCGCGGCCACCGGAAGGTTGGGCAGGGAGGCGCGGAAGGAATGCGTGGCCTGGCGGGGCACCCGATCCAGGCGGGACAGCAGGTAGTCCCAGAGCCTAACGACTTCGGAGGAGGCCGGAGAGGTCCGGTTAAGCTCGACGATGGTCTGGCCCATGCGGATGCTGGTGCCCAGATCGTCGTTCTGCGGCATGATCACCGGCGAGACGGTGCCGTGCTGGGCCAGGTACATGGCGGCGTCGCCGATCGCGTCGGCGTCTTGCTCGGCCGCGTTGATCACGAAGATGAAGGGCTTGCGCTGCTGCTCGGCGAGGGCCGCACCGCCGCTGGCCTGCTCCAAGGCCGCGGTCTCGGCATGGGTCGGCACGACCACGAGGTCGGCGGCTCCGGCCATCCGGAAGAGGGTCTCCTCGTCCTCGAATGCGCAGTCGATTACCGAGAGCCGGACCCCGGCCCGGTCCTGCTTTTCCAGGACCGAGCCCAGATCGGCGAGGCTGGTCTCCTCGTAGAGCGGGTGCCGGCCCTGGCGAAGGCCGGACCAGTTCGACAGGATCGGGTCGTGGCGCAGGCCGGTCAGGGTCACAGGCCCATGGCCGGTCAGCTGGGCCTGGACCGCGACGTGGCACGCCAGGGTCGAGGTGCCCATGCCCCTTTGCTTGGAAAGAAAGGCCAGGACCTGCATTACGTCTCCCGTGCCGGTCGGCCCGCCACGTCCGCCCAAGGCCGGATTGCCCCCTGCTGCCGGTGCTGCAGGGGCCCAAGATGCTTAGGATGAGGTAAAGCCGCCATCGATGCTGGTGTAAGCCCGAAGGGTAAAGCCGCGCTTAATTACCTTTCGCCCTGCCGTCGTGTTTTCGGTCGTCCCGCGGAGTTCCGCCGCCCAGCCGGCTTTCACGGCAAAGACGTGGCCTTGTCCGGAAAGTCGGCTTCGGGTTGCCATAGTATCGCTCTGCTCCGACCTCGGCCTGGCGAGTGCCGCTTGGCGGATCGGCCTTCCGAGCCGGAAGGGCTGGAAGCCAGCGAAACTGAGGCATTGCAGTAGGCTTGCATGGCGGCTTAAAGTACTAGGTCGACTTAGCGCAGGACCGATAACAGGCCTCTGAAGATGGCATCACAAGAACACGAGACTCCTGACGAATCCTCGCGGATCGGGCTCCGCGGCAAAGAGACTTCACAAGCGAGCGACAGCCACGAAAACTTTCCCGAGCTGCCGGCGCTGCCTCTGGAGCAGGCTGACCGGGCTGCCCGGGCGCACAACGATCGCTTGCTCATTGTCGGACAGGGCATCTCGGTCAAGGGCCGGATACAAAGCTGCGACCGCCTGATCGTCGAAGGCAAGGTCGAGGCCACCTTGCAGGCGGACGAGATCGACGTTGTGAACGGCGGTATTTTCAACGGCGACGTCGAGGTCAATACGGCGATCATCTCCGGAACCTTGACCGGAAGCGTCGTGGTCCGAGGCCGCCTGGAGATCACCGAGACCGGCCGCGTGACTGGCCGGGTCCGCTACAACCAGCTCATGGTTCACGAAGGCGGGCGAATCTCCGGCGACGTCCAGTTCCAGGCGATCGACGACATTCTGGTCGAAGAGGCCGAGCGCGTCCGCGCCTGAAACCTGCCGGTCCGGTCAGGGCCGGCTCTGAAATCCAGCGATTACCCGTCTGTGGAAATCCAGATAGCCGGAAGCCCGCGTCCAGGGCCGCGCTGAGAGCATCTCCTGGGCGGCCGGCAGTGCGAAGAAGGGCAGGGCCGGATAGGCGTGGTGGGCGCCGTGGTAGGGCATGTTCCAGGCCAGCCACCTGAGCGCGGCGTTGCTCTCGGTCGTGCGGGAGTTGAGCATCATGTCCCGGCTCTCCGGACAGCCATGATGCTCCGCCAGCAGATAGGCGCGCAGAAAGGGCTGGCCGAGCAGGGCCGGCACCACCCAGAAGGTGAGAGCCAGGGTGCTCCCGCTCCAGAGCGATAGTCCGGCAACGCCGGCACAAATTCCAAGGAAGATCCGCGCTTCCCGGACCACCTTGGGCTTCTCCTGCCGGGTCACGAAGGTCTCTTCGACCCGGCCGGAGGCGTGGCGCAGCAGGGCCGCGATCTGGCCGCGCCAATAGGGCAGGCCGCTCAGGTACCAGAGGTAGCCGCCCAGGCTCCGCGGCCTGGGTTCGGCGAGTTCCGGGTCCTTGTCGGGCTCCTGAGTGTAGCGGTGATGCGCCAGATGAAAGGCCCGGAAATAGGCCGGCGGAAGCAGGATCGCAAAGCCGCAGACAAAGGCCACGGCATCGTTTAGGGCCCGGGTCCGGAAGGCCGTGCGGTGGATCGCCTCGTGCGCGGCGCAGAACAGGAACACGATGGC